>NZ_AUTO01000083.1:0-25139 GCF_000498055.1 Pseudoalteromonas sp. TB51 | reverse complement strand
CCAACCGTAACAAATACAGCCCAAGTAGCAACTACAACATCTGCGCCTGCAGAATCTAATACAGATACCGCAGCGGTGCTTTTGGCTTTAACAACGGATCACCAAGCGCAACAAACGTCTACACCCACAGCTGAGCCGCCAAAAGCCGTCGCTAAACAAACACCCAAAGATGATGACGAAGTAAAAATAATTTCATTTGGTGCGCCAAAACAAGCTAACTTTAACACCCCACAAAATACACGCCCTGCTGCAAATGGCCCACAAAATACGGGCTTAAATAATTCGGTAGTATTTTATGAGGCTAAAAAAGACAGTGCGGTATTTAGTAATAACCCATACAGCGACAGTAACGACATTACACTAAAAAACTACCAACCAAGTGTAAAACAAGAGCCTCCCATGCTTAATCCAAAAGTACCCCCTTTAAAGGTGCCTTTTCATATTATTGAGTTTGGTGAAAACCTATTTAGCATTTCAGTGCGATACAATGTTAAACTACAAAAACTCCTGCAGTGGAATGGTCTAAAGGAGTCGGATCGTGTTATCAACGGAAGTAAAATTTATTTAAACGATCCTAATATTTATTACGAGATTAAAGCTGGCGATACCCTTTACGACATAGCTACCCAGCGGCATGTATTAATTGATGAATTAATGCGATGGAATAAATTAAGTCCAGATATAGAACTTACACCTGGGCACAGACTATTACTAGTGGATCCAAATTCGTACCTATTATGACAGAAGAAACTACGCAACAAAGCGATGAGCCAAGTGTTGGGCAACTATTAAAAGCGCATAGAGAGCAGGCTAATGTAAGCTTAGAGTCACTTACTGGCCCACTTAAGCTTTCTATTTCTCAGCTGCAACGCTTAGAAAGCGATCAGTACCAAACGTTAGGCCCAATTACCTTTGTAAAAGGCTACATTAAAAACTATTGCCGTGAACTACACGTCGATAGCGCCCCTATATTAGCTAAATTGCCAGCACCGCCCGAGCCTACTAAGCCGGCTAACATGCAAAGCTTTTCGCGCCGCACAGAAAAAGAAGCCCACGACAGCCGCCTAATGCTGGTGAGCTACATTATTTTAGCCATTGTTATTGGCTCATCTGCCTTATGGTTTTGGCAAAATGCTACGCCTATCGATGAGCAAACAAGCACAATCAATATTGAAAATTCAATTTTAGATAACCAGCAAAATAACAACGCGCTAAATAACGAAAGCGAGAACACCTCGCAAATGCAAGCAACACAGGCAGTTGAGCGCACACCGGCTGTAATGCCTATAAGCGCTGAACAAGTCCCCTTAAGTGAAGCCGTTAATGCCACGGCGCCTATTGCCGCTAGCACCCAAACAGCCACTAACGAGCCCGACACGCAAAGTAACACCAGTACAATTAACATGGTGTTTAACGATGAGAGCTGGGTAGAAATACACGATGGCGAAGGTGAGCGCATAGCATTTGGCGTAAAAAAAGCAGGCTATAAAATGGCTGTAAGCGGCACCCCGCCTTTTTCAGTTGTGCTAGGTAAGCACGACGTAGTTAGTGTTTCTCTAAACGGGGAACCAGTTGATATTTCTGGTTATCCTAAAAATCGTTTAGCCAAATTTAAATTACCATTAGCAGAGTAGTCGCTATGTTTTCAGAATCTCCAATTAAACGCAGAAAATCAACCCGCATCAATGTAGGCAACGTGCCTATTGGTGACGGTGCCCCTATTGCCGTGCAGTCGATGACCAATACCGACACCATGGATATAGATGCCACGGTAGCGCAAATCCAAGCAATACAAGATGCCGGTGCCGATATAGTGCGTGTATCTGTACCAACTATGGATGCAGCAGAAGCGTTTAAAAGTATAAAAGAGCAAGTTAGTATACCGCTTGTAGCCGATATTCACTTTGATTACCGCATAGCGTTAAAAGTGGCAAAATACGGCGTAGATTGCCTACGTATAAACCCAGGAAATATAGGCAGTGAAGAGCGTATTAGAGCCGTTGTAGACTCAGCACGCGAGCATAATATCCCTATTCGTATTGGTGTAAATGGCGGCTCATTAGAGCGCGACCTACAAGAAAAATACGGCGAGCCAACTCCCGAGGCATTACTTGAATCAGCAATGCGCCATGTAGATATATTACGCCGCCTTGATTTTGACCAATTTAAAATATCGGTAAAAGCATCAGACGTATTTTTAGCTGTAGGCGCTTATCGTTTACTTGCTAAAGAAATAGATCAACCCCTGCATTTAGGGATCACCGAAGCCGGCGGTATGCGCTCAGGCTCGGTTAAATCGGCTGTAGGTTTAGGCATGTTACTTGCCGAAGGTATTGGCGATACGCTACGTGTATCACTTGCTGCCGACCCAGTTCAAGAAATCAAAGTAGGTTTTGATATTTTAAAATCGCTGCGTATACGCTCTCGCGGAATTAACTTTATTGCCTGCCCTAGCTGCTCACGTCAAGAGTTTGATGTAGTAAGCACCATGAACCAGCTTGAAGAGCGCCTAGAAGATGTTGTTGAGCCAATGTCTGTTTCGGTAATTGGTTGTGTCGTTAACGGCCCAGGCGAAGCCCTAGTTAGTGATATTGGCCTTGCCGGTGCAAACCGCCGCTCAGGTTTATACATTAATGGCGAGCGTCAAAAAGCGCGTATTGATAACAACAACATTGTTGACCAGCTTGAAGGTTACGTGCGCGACTTTATTGCTCAAAAAGAGCAGCAAACACCTATCGACGTTAAAATAGTCGAATAAATACCGTATAAAGCGCCAAACCACGCTGTTTGGCGTTTACCTTTATAGCTAGAGGATACCCAAACGACCCCAAGATACAGAATTCAGCGTTTCACAGGCTCTTAATATTAAGGCGTTACTTTGCAAGAATGGTGATCCCTTTTAAAAAGTAACAACGATGAGAGTAAGTGTCTGTGAACCGCCCAACGGGTTGGTTTAAAAGCGATTTATACTGCGTTATTGATTTTAACAATAGAACCACTATTACTTTCAATCAATGCCTTGCCTAAATCGCTTTTAATTCAAACGACGCTCGCATCATGGGGTCATTTGGGTATATAATGACGGGTCAATTTTTAGCATTCTTGTTGTGTAAGCATTTTTTTATTACACATAAACAGTAATTAGGATTTATCAGTGGCAAAACAAATTCAGGCAGTTCGCGGTATGAACGATTGTCTGCCGGGCGACACGCAAGTTTGGCAGAAAGTAGAAAACATTTTACGCGAGACAGTAGCATCGTTCGGTTATCAAGAAATTCGTTTTCCTATTGTAGAATCAACCGACTTATTTAAACGCTCTATTGGTGAAGTAACCGATATAGTAGAAAAAGAAATGTACACCTTTGCCGATCGTAACGGCGACATGCTAACCCTTCGCCCAGAAGGCACTGCAGTGTGTGTACGTGCAGGTAACCAAAATGGCTTGCTTTATAACCAAGAACAGCGCCTGTGGTACATGGGCCCGATGTTTCGTCATGAGCGCCCTCAAAAAGGCCGCTACCGTCAGTTTCACCAATTTGGTTTAGAAACATTTGGTATTGCCACAGCCGACATAGACGCAGAAGTTATTTTACTTACCGCGCAATTATGGAAAGCATTTGGCATTAACGAACACGTGCGTTTAGAGCTTAACTCGTTAGGCTCTAACGAAGCACGTGCTGATTACCGCGATGCACTCGTTGCCTACCTTGAACAACATACCGACGTGCTTGATGAAGATTCAAAGCGCCGTATGTACTCAAACCCATTACGTGTACTTGATAGCAAAAACCCAGACGTGCAAGCAATCTTAGTGGATGCGCCTAAATTGTCTGAGCATTTAGATGCTGAATCAAAAGAACATTTTGCAAATTTATGTGAACGTTTAGACGCAGCTGGCGTCATATACACGGTTAATGAAAAGTTAGTACGTGGTTTAGACTACTACAACCGCACAGTATTTGAATGGGTAACAGATAGCCTAGGCGCACAAGGTACAGTGTGTGCTGGCGGACGCTACGATGGCTTAGTTGAGCAACTTGGCGGCAAAGCAACGCCCGCAGTTGGTTTTGCTATGGGTCTAGAGCGCTTAGTACTATTACTCCAAGCACTTGAGTGCGTAGGTGACATTCGCCGCAATGCTGATGTATATTTAGCGGCAATGGGCGACAAAGCCAGCGTACAAGCCCNGTAGCGACGTACCCGGTTTACGCGTTATGGTGCATGCTGGCGGCGGTAACTTTAAAAAACAACTAAAACGAGCTGATAAAAGCGATGCACTAGTGGCTGTTATTATTGGCGAAGATGAATTAGAAAAAGGCGTTGTGACCATAAAATATTTACGTGAGCGTAAAGAGCAAGTCACACTAGAATTAGAACAAGCTAAAGCGCTATTAGCTGAGCTTATCAATAGCTAAGCTAACTTAAGAGGTAATAATGGACATTTATTCAACAGAAGAACAACAAGCAGAAGCCATTAAGCGCTTTTTTCGCGAAAACGGTATTTCACTTGCGCTAGGTGTAATTGTAGGTTTAGGCGGCTTATACGGTTGGAAAGCATACAACCAAAACCAAATTACAACTGCTGAGCAAGCGTCTGACGAATATACAACACTTGTACAAAGTGACGATGTACTTGGCGCAGCCGATACATTCATTAAAAACAACCAAGACACAAGTTATGCAACTTTAGCCGCTTTTGTTGCGGCAAAAGACGCTGTTGATGCAAAAAAATTAGACCTTGCTAGCGAAAAACTTAGCTGGATTGTTACAAACGCCCAAAGCGAAGAGCTTAAAGCCATTGCCATTACGCGTTTAGCACGTATTCAACTTGCGCAAAGTAAATTTGACGAAGCCCTAAGTACATTAAACTCGCCACTACCAGAGGCATATAACGCCAATGTAGCTGAGCTAAAAGGCGATATTTACATTGCACAAGGTAATAAAGACCAAGCTCGCACTGCGTATCAAGCAGCTGCCGATGCAGGCGGTTTAACAACAAACCCTTTATTACAAATTAAATTAGACGACCTAGCAGTAACTAGCCCAGCGGCATAAGGTTTTAGGTATGAAAAAAATAACAACAGCAACTCTCGCACTGTGCATGGCAACGCTAATGGGTTGTTCATCAAGTGATGACGAAGACGAGTTAGTACTTCCTGAAATTGTTAATCAATTTGAAACAGACGTAGTGTGGCAAGAGTCGGTTGGCAATGGTGTAGAACACTATTTTTCTCGCTTATCGCCTGCTGTATACAAAGACACTATTTATGTAGCTAGCCGCGAAGGCCAAATTGAAGCGCTTTCGCTTACCAATGGCGACACGTTATGGGAAACCGACGTACGTGAAGATTTATCGTTTTGGCCATGGTCAGATAACGGCACAGCAAAATTATCAGGCGGTATATTACAAGCTTATGGTAAAATTTACGTAGGCTCTGAGCACGGGTTTATTATTGCCCTTGACCGCGAAACGGGTGAAGAAGTATGGCGTAAAAATGTGCCAGGCGAAGCGTTATCAAAACCAGCTGCGGGCGATGGCCTAATTTTTGTTAATTTAGGCTCGGGTAAACTATTAGCGCTGCACCCAGATACAGGCGAAGAACGCTGGAACTTCGAACAAGAAGTACCACCGCTTACATTGCGTGGCCAAAGCTCACCAACAGTTGCAAACGGTGGTGTGTTAGTAGGCTTAGAAACAGGTAAATTAAGTGTACTCATTTCTGAGAGCGGTTATTCAGCATGGAGTGCAGAAATTGCCGTTGCTAAAGGTGCATCAGAATTTGAGCGCTTAGTTGATGTAGACACACAACCAATTATTAGCGGCCCTTACGCTTATGCTATTGCATACAACGGTAACCTAGCAGCGGTAGATATTCGCTCTGGTAATGTTGTATGGAAACGTGAATACAGCAGCTACCGCGAAATAGCGATGGATGCACAAACTATTTACCTAGTAGATAGCGAAGGCGTAATTTACGCATTAGATAAAAATTCAGGTATTGAACGTTGGAGCCAACCCGCTCTACGTGGTTGGTACCTAACAGGCCCTGCAGTTGCAGGTAGCCACTTAGCTTTAGGTGACCAAGAAGGTAACCTACATTGGCTAAACAAAGACACTGGCGAGTTAGTATCTCGTGAAGAATTTGACAGCTCAGGCTTTTTTGTTGAGCCGGTTGTAGCCGACGACAAGCTAATTTTATACACCCGTGATGGTGAAGTTAGTGTGGTAAACACCCCTAACTAACTAGCTAACACTTAAAGGTTTTTTGTAAGGCTTCGCACTGCGAAGCCTTTTGTTGTTTTTTAAAGAGGTAGTTTATGCTTCCCGTGATCGCTCTAGTTGGGCGACCCAATGTGGGCAAATCCACATTATTTAACCGTTTAACACGTACTCGTGATGCACTCGTAGCCGATTTTCCAGGTTTAACACGAGATAGAAAATATGGCCAAGCTAATTACGATGGCTATGAATTTATCGTGGTAGACACGGGTGGTATTGATGGCTCTGAAGAAGGCATCGAAACCGAAATGGCCGACCAGTCGTTACTTGCCATTGAAGAAGCCGATATTGTGTTGTTTTTGGTTGATGCCCGCGTAGGCATGACCGTTGCTGACCAAGCCATTGCTAATCACTTGCGCAAGCAAGAGAAAAAAAGCTTTGTGGTTGCCAACAAAACAGATGGCATTGACGCCGACTCAAACTGTGCAGAATTTTATCAATTATCATTAGGTAATATTCACCATATTGCAGCAGCACATGGGCGTGGTATTACTCAGCTTTTAGAGCACACTTTACAGCCTGTAATTGCAGAGCTTGCAGCACTAGATGAAGACGTTGCTGATGACGATGAAGAGTTAATCGACCTTTATCAAGAAGCTGAAGGCGACGATACAGACCATCAAGCGTTTGCCGATAAACCAGTAAAACTGGCTATTATTGGTCGTCCTAACGTAGGTAAGTCTACACTTACAAACCGTATACTCGGTGAAGAACGTGTAATTGTATACGATATGCCAGGCACCACCCGCGACTCTATTTATATTCCGATGACCCGTAATGACAAAGAATATATTTTAATAGATACCGCAGGTGTTCGTAAGCGTAAAAAAGTAAGCGACGTGGTTGAAAAGTTTTCAGTAATTAAAACGCTTCAAGCCATTGAAGATGCAAACGTTGTATTACTGGTTGTTGATGCTCGCGATGGTATTTCTGATCAAGACTTAAGCTTATTAGGTTTTGCGCTTAACTCAGGTCGTTCATTGGTTATTGCCGTGAACAAATGGGATGGGCTTGATGATTACGTTAAAGATCGCATTAAAACAGAGCTTGATCGCCGTTTAGGTTTTATTGATTTTGCGCGCTTACACTTTATATCTGCACTTCATGGTACAGGTGTTGGCCACTTATTTGAATCGGTAGATGAAGCGTACGAGTCAGCAACTAAACGTATTAGCACCGCAATGCTACGCCGTATTATGGACATGGCGCAGGCCGATCATCAGCCGCCACTTGTTCGTGGTCGTCGTGTTAAGCTTAAATATGCGCATGCCGGTGGTTATAACCCGCCACGTATTGTAATTCACGGTAACCAAGTTCACGATTTACCAGACAGCTACAAACGCTACCTGATGAACTACTACCGTAAAGCACTTAAAATTATGGGCACCCCAATCAAAATTGAATTTAGAGAAGGTGATAACCCATTTGCAGGGCGTACTAACAAAGTAACGCTTTCGCAAAAACGTAAAATACGTGCCTTTGCCAAAGAAAACCGTAATAAATAAATTCGTTAGAGTTAATTTACTACAGAAAAACGGCGTACTTTTTAGTACGCCGTTTTTTTTGCTTTATACCAATTAGCTTAATTCAGTGATTTATTTTGAGGCTTGGTATTAAAGATTAAGTAATGCCAATTGCACCAACCGCTCAACTGTGGTGTCTTGGCTATTTTTAGGCGCTTTGGGGTAATACTTAGATTTTGGCGGCTTAATAGATACAAACCCATGATTGGTGGCCATTTCGTGAGCTAACAGCTTTCGCTCTTTGGGTGTTAGGTGGTTTTCGTGTATTTTTGCAAGCTCGCCGCTATCAAGCCATATGCCAGCGCAACCTGGGCACTCGTCTATCTCAACCACTTTGAGCGGCGAAAAAAAACCGGCGCATCATTACTATGCTTGGGCACTTTGGGCAATTTACTCGCGATGATACATCGCCCTCACCTTCAATGTAATTACTCAAATACTTAATTAGAACCTGACCATGCTTTAACTCAGGCGAGCTAAACTTAAAAATTTGGCTGTTATCAAAAAATACGCCGCCTTGCGCTGACGTAAAAACAGTAATGCCGCCAATTAATAACGGCTCAAGAGAGGTATTTGTGCGTGGGCATAACATTCTAAAATCCTTTTATTTTAATACTTAACTTACACTACTTTACTCAAGCGCTTTATGAATAAGCCCAACAAGCGGCGCTGGCAATGTAATATTACCTGCAAGTACAAACTCATGCGCATCGTCTGACATTTTTTGCCATGTACGGCGAATAATCCCTATCCATTTTTGCTCATCGTAATCAGGCTTACTATTAGCAAACCCGAGCATGTAATGCTCAATAAATACCAGGCTTGCTACGTCTTCTACTAATTGGCTATCAGGGTTACGTTTAATATTTTTTTTAGCAACTGCATCGTACACTCTGTTTTGCTCAGCATCGCTGTATCCAGCTTGCTGCATAAGCGCAACAACACTACTTGCATGAAATATATAAAGAGCACTGCGCCACTGATGATAGCCTTGCTTGTTCATTGCAAAGTCGCTACGCGGCGACTTCCAACGTTGTATATGCTGCCCACGCACTGCAATTTGCATAAGCTCGTCAGCATCAGGCTTAAAGCGACTAAGCATATCGCTCATACGCTGTGAGTATAAATACTCTTTTGGAACACTCTCCCCATTAAATTGCTCACTGTTTGGGTCTTGGTTATTAGCTTCATCAATCAGCGTTATTACTTTATTAAACATGACGGTCATTTTTTATAGTAAGTTTTTATCATTCTAAACGCTGATAAAACAATAAACTAGTGCGCCACGCAGTTATGAAGTGAAATTTGCTCAACCATAATACAAAACCAATAAATACAGGTTGTAAAAGTAAGCGCATTGATTAAGTTAACTTGGTACTATATTGAGCACAAATTAAAATAAAAAAGCGCGACTAACTCGCCAATAACGGATCACTATGTTTAAAAAACGTATTCTAGCTATTTGCTTAGCAGCCACCTCGCTACCAAGCCTTGCCGACAGTAACAGCGATTTAAAAACCATTATTGATAACCACTGGCAAAATGCCAAAGCTGAAAAAATATTTTTTCGAACCGATCCAGACGGTTGGAAACCAAACGGCACATTACCAAATTGGAGCGAGCAAGCCATTGCAAAGCGCCAAGCTTATAACAACAGCGTACTAAAAAGCTTAGCCAACATTGATCCAAAAACGCTCAACAAGGATCAGCTAATGAACTACCGCTTATTTAAATATGAGCGAGAAACCGAGCAGCAAAGCTACCTTTATCAAGATAAGTATTTTCCGGTAAATTTTTTAAGTGGCTGGCATACCTACTTTGCAGAAGCACCCGCTAATATGGCTTTTTTAACAGCTGATGATTACAACGCATTTTTAATCAGCCTTGCCGACTACCCGCGCTTTAATCAGCAAAATATTGATTTAATGAAAGAAGGAATAAAAACAGGATTTACCCATTACTGTAAAACCTTTGAAAATTACAGCCAAAGCATTAGCGCGCACATAGTTAAAACCCCCGAAAACAGCGCCCTTTACGAGCCCTTTACGCGTATACCTAATACCTTTAGTGCAGTGCAAAAATCAAAGTTAAAACAAAAAGCACAAGCCGTAATTAAAGACAAAGTAATTCCTGCGTATCAGCATTTTTACGACTTTTTTGAAAATGACTATATGCCACACTGTAGAGCGCAGCCGGGCATAGCAAGCGTTAAAGGCGGGCTTGACTACTACAAGTACACAGTTAATTACTACACCACAACAAACGCCACACCTAAACAAATACACCAACTAGGTCTTAGAGAAGTCGCGCGTATTAAGGCGCAAATGCAAAATATTATTGATGAAGTAGGCTTTGATGGCACCTATAGTGAGTTTTTAGAATTTTTAGCAACCGATGAGCAATTTTACGCAAAAGACGCGCAAGACTTGCTAGAAAAAACCGCGTTCATCACGCAAAAAATGTATGGTAAATTGCCCACTTACTTTGGCCACTTACCGCGTAACACCTTTACTATTAAAGGCTCAGCAAGTCGTGGTGCGTTTTATATGCCACCACCAGATAACCGCTCACCAGGTACTTATTTTTTAGCCTCAACACCTAAACTGCAGCCTTTATATAATTTAGAAGCACTCAGCCTGCATGAAGCAATCCCTGGGCACCATTTACAAAACGCCATTGCTATGGAGCTAAATGTACCCGAATTTAGACGAACACTTAACCACTCTGCATTTGGCGAAGGTTGGGCACTATACACAGAACGCTTAGGTAAAGAAGCTGGTTTTTATCAAAGCCCGTACAGCGACTTTGGTCGTTTAGGCTACGAAATGTGGCGTGCAGTGCGCTTAGTGGTTGATACCGGTATTCATGCCTTTGGTTGGAGCCGCCAAAAAGCAATTGATTACTTAGCCAGTCATACCGCTTTACCACAAAGTGCGGTGGAGGATCAGATAGATCGTTACATTTCATGGCCAGGCCAAGCGCTCTCGTACAAAATGGGCGAAATAAAAATACGAGAACTACGTGCAAAAGCCGAAAAAGAGCTTGGTACACAATTTGATATACGCAGCTTTCACGACACTGTTATTGGCCAAGGCTCATTGCCTATGGCAGTGCTTCAAGACGTTATAAACGATTGGATAGCAGAGCAAAAATTGGCTATTTAACATTAATGAGGACGGTATTATTTTCCGCCTCTTTCTAAACGGACTTTTTAATGAAACACCTACTTATTTTTATATCATTCATTTTATTTAGCAGCCAAGCTAATGCGTTTTGTTTAGAAGCATCAAACTACATAGAGGGCGTAAAATATGGCGTTTGTGGGGAGCAAACAGATTCAATTTCCCTTACGCCTTATTTTATTATATGGATGCTTTTAAATGTGTTATTTGGGCAAATGCTTAATAAACCAAATGTACACGTGGGGTTTAAGTATTTACTTTTCCTTTGTGCATTTCCACTCAGCCCGCTAGTGCTTTTAATGAATTTAACTGGAATGATGGTATCTCGCGTTTATAAAAAATATTCAAACCCAGCAGCAAATAAAACCCAAACTAACCATGTTTGCGCAGAACCAGTTATTGAAAAGCCGAGTGTTAATCAGCTAACAATTGGCGAGTACACTTTTGACAGTCTGCAGCAGTCCTTAATTAAAGAAGATAACCTCTACACATTAGAGCCTAAATGTATGCAGGTGCTTAGCTACTTAATAGAACAACAGCCAAGAATAGTTAGCCTTGAAGAGTTACACAATAATGTATGGGAGAATCAAATAGTAACCGATACCGCAGTTAGACGAGTTATTAGCAAACTACGTGTAGCCCTTAACGATAACGACACAAAAAACCCCAAATATATAAAGTCTGTAATGAAGCGAGGTTATCAGCTTATAGCGGAAGTAAAAACACAACCTATTGAATAGTAATGACTTATAAAGTTATAACCAAGGTAATACCATGGTTATAACTTTATAATAACTAGTTAATGGCTTTGTTATCGTTATTTTTTGCCAATCGATTTAATTTTGTTTAGGCGCTATAGAGCGACCCATAAAATTAAATAATTAAGGAAGAAAATATGAAACACTTATTACCTCTATTACTAGTATTAATCATAACAGTAATTACATTAAGCCTTATTAACAGCAACGAGTGTATAGAAATAGGTAACGCATCTATTGCCAGTATTTCATTTGGCACTTGTGATTTATCTAACCCTCAATCAAACATATCACCACTTTTAGCTTTATTTTGGTTAGCCATGAGCGTTTGCTTTGCAATTACATTACCTAAATCAACTGTTGCTAATAAGTACAAAATTGCCTTATTTATATTTGGTTTACCACTCACTGTTTTTGTTTATTTAATTGCCTATATATCTGAAAATATACGCCAAGCAACTCAATCTTTTAAGTAAACCTATATGAGCAAGTCACACTTGCTCATCCTTTCTTAATTAAATACAAGTGAAAATCAATCCCTACCCGCTTTTGCTTCGTAAACTTAATGATTACAAATAGCAGAGCATAAGTATGAGCAAACGCATTTTATATTGGCTACAAAACGATTTACGCCTAACCGATAACCCAGTTTTTAGTGACCTTGCTACTAGGCAGTGCGCGCTTGATGTTGTATTTGTTATTAATCCGCACTGGTTTAAAAATAATAACTACCAACAAAAACCTTACGGCATACATAAGCAGCAGTTTTTGATGCAAAGCTTGTACGAGCTACAACAAACACTTATTGAGCGCGGGCAAACCCTGCATGTGCTTGAGGGCGAACCCGTATCGCTTTTAAAAGCGCGTATAAATGAGCAAAATATTGATGAAGTTGTATACAGTGAGCAATTTGGCCTGTACGAGCAGCGCCAAATAAACTTACTCAAAGCACATTGCCCAAATACACAATTTACAGGAACGCAGCAAGACACGCTCTTTAAGCAAAGTGACCTCCCCTTTGATTTAAGCGAATTACCTAAACACTTTACCCCGTTTCGTAAAAAGGTAGAGGCCGCCAATAGCCCCATTACACCTTCTACTTTGCCAAACGGTTTGCTCCCTAAGCCAATAACTTTATGCGCAAAAAAACCTATAGAACGTATAACAAATAAAGGCGTAATGCATGGCGGTCTTAACAGTGCGCAAGCTCATTTAAAACAATACTTTGCAGGCACAATGCCAAGTACTTATAAAACGACTCGCAACGAGCTTGATGGCTTTAACAACACCACCAATTTTAGTACTTGGCTTGCCTTTGGCTGTATAAGTGCAAAACAAGTTTACAAAGCCGTAGAAAATTACGATCAATGCAATACGGCAAACGAGTCTACTTATTGGATTAAATTTGAACTGCTATGGCGAGAGTATTTTAAATGGCACGCACTTAAAGCAGGTAACAGCCTGTTTAGCTTTAAAGGGCAAAAACAAACTAAACCGCTTACTACTTTTACACCTACACGCTTTGCTGCTTGGTGTAACGGCACAACGCCTTACCCGCTTGTAAATGCCATTATGAAAGAACTAAACACTACGGGTTACATTTCAAACCGAGCACGGCAAATTGCAGCAAGCTGTTTAGTAAACGAGCTTGCCCTTGATTGGCGATACGGCGCAGCCTATTTTGAGCAACAATTGATTGATTACGATGTAGCAGCAAACTGGGGCAACTGGCAGTACATAGCCGGTGTGGGGGTTGATCCGCGTGGCGGNCCGCCACTTTAATATACAAAAACAAACGGCGCAGTATGATCCAAATGGTATTTATACCAATAAATGGCACGGGCACAGTAATAAAACACAGCAGCTCGATCACTTAAACGAAGTAGATTGGCCTATTTAAGCCAATCTACCTCCACCAGGTTATATTTAAAACAGCTGCGCAATGCCTATATTAATGGCAAAGCCAGCTAAGGTTAAAAACAAAAATAAACAGCCAGCTAATAGCAGTGGCTTTATACCCGCTTGGCGAATAGCGCCAACGTGGGTACGCAGCCCAAGTGCGACCATGGCAATGGTAAGTAGTATATTGTCAAACCATATAATAGCGCTTGTAGTACCTTGCGGAATAACCGATAACGAATGCACGCCACTTGCCACTATAAATAACACTGCAAACCAAGGGATTGTAATACCCGCTTTTTGCTCGCCGCCCTGTGCGTTTATGTTTGCATGCTTTTTACTTTGCCAAAACGATAAGCCCACTAAAAATGGCGCAAGCATCATTACGCGTAGCATTTTTTCTATCACGGCGGNGCTGCATTGGCACTTACCGCAGTCCCTGCTGCTACCACTTGCGCAACTTCATGAATGGTTGAACCAACAAAAATACCGTACGCATGCTCACTCAGCCCCATGTAATCAAACATAATTGGGTAGGCAAACATACTTAACGTGCCAAACACCACAACCGTTGCTACCGCTACAGATACTTTATGCGCTTGTGCTTTTATAACCGGCTCTGTTGCCATTACCGCTGCGGCGCCACAAATAGAGCTACCCGCACCTATTAGTATGGTTGTTTGTTCATCAAGCTTAAAAACGCGCTTACCTAGCTGTACTGCTAATATAAACGTACCAAGCAGCATTACCACATCGGTTAATAGGCCATGCCAGCCTACACCCGCTACTTGCGCAAAAGTAATTCTAAACCCAAATAAAATAACGCCCGCTTTGAGTAATATACTTTTAGCGTAATCAACGCCTACATCTGTACGCGTAGCAATGCGCGAAAACACACTGTTACCCACAATAATGCCAAGCACAATACCAATTGTTAAGGAGCTAAATTGCGCACTTTGCATTATAGGTAACTTACTTAATGCAACAGATGCCCCCGCTAACACAACCACCAGCAGCATACCTAACCACCAGCGCGTATCGCCGTATTGCTTAGTATTAATACCTATAGGCTGAAAACTATTTTTAATAGCGCTAAGCATAATATTCCCTCACTTAAACCAAGTTGATGTGTTGACTTAATTGTAAGAAAGCTCAAAATATAACTCCAATATATTAAAATCATGATTTGATAACTTAAAGTTATACAGTTTAGTGTTATGCAATTTAAGGTTATACAATGAACTTACATGCGCTTAGGGTGTTTTATACAGTGGCTAAATTGGGTAGCTTTTCAGGCGCAGCCGAAGCGCTTTTTATAAGTCAGCCCGCTGTTTCTAAGGCGCTAAAAGAGCTAGAGCATCAGTTAAATATGCAACTTATTGAACGTGCATCTAAGGGTAAAAAGCTCACCTTAAGTGAAGGTGGACAAGCACTTTTTGATCACGCCCGCAGTATTTTTGCTATCGAAAAAGCCGCCATTGAAGATATTAAATCGCGCACAGGGCTTAAGCGCGGTACATTAGTTATAGGCACCAGCACCACCATTGCCAGTTATTGGCTANCTACCGCCTTATTTAGCCAAATTTTGTGCGCAGTACCAGCATATAAAAGTAGAAGTACAAGTGGCTAATACCGCGCAAATTGAGCACGCATTGCTAGAATGCACTATAGATTTAGCTCTGGTTGAAGGCACACCTACCGAGCCACATATAATAAGTAAGCACTGGCAAAATGATTTAATGAGTGTGGTTATACCGAGCAACTTTAAGCCCACTAAAGACTTAAAAGCATGGTTAAACGAACAGTTTTGGTTATTACGCGAGCCAGGCTCTGGCACGTTAGAAATGTCTGTAAAGTTATTAGCAGAGCATGGCGTACAGGCTGAGCAAAGTATGCAATTAGGCAGCAACGAAGCCATAGCAAGAGCTGTTGCTCAAGGTATGGGGGTCGCTTTATTGCCAAACGTAGTCACAGAGGATTTAGTGCAGCTAGGTAAATTAACGCGCCTGAGCCAAAAAAATAACGAGCAACTCTCTCGGCCTCTTTATCAACTGCATTATAAAGACAGACCGTCTTCGCATGCTGCACAAGCATTCGAAAAAAGCTTGTTTAGATTATGTGAGTAAAATTAGAATTGAGCAGCAAGTGAGTTTGAAAACGGTTGAGTAACATTAATCGCTTGTTGTGGTGTTATCTTAATTTATTATATATAAGCCAACTAGTTAAACCTATAGAAAGTACTAATAAATGAAGAACCAATGTTTCACGATTAAATTCACTAAAAAGACTAAATAAAAAAACAGGAAGTATGCTTAAGATTAAAACTACCGGTAATTTAAATAAATTTAACTTTTGGAGTAATAAGCTAATAGGTAATACGTAAATGAACATTAAAGGATAAAAATAAAATAAACTTCCCATGCCTATTGATACACCAAAACCAACACCTGAAATTAATGAACTAACAGAAGTATAGTTTTCGATACCCGCATAGAAATAACAAAGACCAAGGACTGGTAATGCAATTAATGGACTAAGAATCGCAGCAATCAAATTTTTACGTAGATCTTTAGACATATTAAGAAATGCCACAACGAGCTTGTAGATTAGTTCGTTTTTTATTTGTTTTAATTGATATGCAAACCATAGCTGAATTCCCATTTTTGCTCAGCCAAATGGATCAAACCCGACTTCACGCATTGTAATTTTAAGAGATCACTCATAGCAGTTCACCAGCTACCCATAAATCTATTAGCTAAATCCGTAAGCTCTTATACCCCCAAGCTGAATTCACAAACCCTGCGTTAAATCTTGTGCCAATGTGCCCGTTGGTTTTTCAATTACGCGTACTAACTCTTTGCCATTATCTTTTACTATAAACGTTGGCGTGTATTGCAAGTCGTGCGCTAGTGCTATTCCGGCGTCGTCTTGCTTGTTGTAACCCACGGCCACATATTTAACGCTTGCAAGTTTTACCTTTGATTCATCAAGTAACTTAATAAGCTTTGGTACTTCGCGTTGGCTGTCGTGACACCAAGTGCCAAATAATACAACTAATGCCTTGCCTTCTAGCTTTTGCATTAAGGCTATATCTTGCTCGGTTGGCGTAAATGCGTTGTACTGTTTATTAAACTTATCGTAATCGTTTAATAGTACATCAGTTGTAATATCGCCCGAAAATGGCGCAGTAGCGGCAGTACTTACAAGCGGCATGCTTAACGCGCACAATAAAATTAATTGTTTAAACATAAGGTTAAAGTAACTTTTAAAGTGAGTAATTAAGCTCACTATACTGAATATTACTGAATGTTTACACATTGTTTGCACCTTCTATTTTTATAGTTTGCCCACTTTAATAAAATAATAAGCGTGCATACATGAATATAAAACCTTTTATATTTTATTCAGTTATCGCCTCTACTACATTTTTATATGGCTGTGGCGGTACTGAGCAAACAACCGATAGCAGCACAGAGCAAACTGACTCATCAACAACAACCACCTCAACGGGCTTAGTTATTAACGAAACTGTCGCAAGCCCAAGTGATACCACCTACGACTGGATTGAGCTATACGCCACTGAAGATATAGCCGACCTATCGGTATTTTCACTTGTTGATGATAACGCCGACAGAGAGCCTCAAGCTTTGCCCGCAGTAGCGCTTTCCCAAGGTGAATTTATTGTTATTCAAGCCATTGATGAAACCGACACGCCGCCCGATAGCGGTTATTACGTAACCTTTAAATTAGGTAGCGACGATGCGGTTACGTTATATGAGGACGGCACTGCGGTGTCTGTACTTGATTGGGAAGAAGGTGAAGCCGCTGAAGGCTTTAGTTACGGCTTATACACCGATGGCACCGGCACCGCGCAAACACTAACGCCCACAGAGGGCGCAGCTAATCAAACAGCCGATACCTCTTCACTTGTTACAACTTTAATTGCTGAAGATGCACCACTTCGTATAAACGAAGTAGTAGCAAAAGACAGCAGCGGCGGCGAGGACTGGATAGAGCTTTATGTAACAAGCAGTAGCGATGTTTATTTAGCCGACTACACACTAAGTGATGACAATAACGAGCAATTTGCTCTACCTGATATTACGTTATCGCCTGGTGAGTTTTACCGCATTTACGCAAGCACCGATGATTTAGGCGACCTGCCAAGCGTTGCGTTTAAATTAGGCGCAAGCGATACCGTAAGCCTTTACAGTAACAATGTAATTATAGAGCAGTTATCGTGGAATAAAGGCCAAGCGCTAAGTGGTTACAGCTATGGCCGCTACCCAGATGGCAGCGATGCAACTACAGTACTCACTCCAACAGAGCTTAGCTCAAACAGCCAAGCGACCCACGGGCCACTCGTTATTAACGAAATAGTGGCAAGCGCCGCAGACGACGGCAACGACTGGTTTGAGCTATACAACAACAGCGAAAATACAATTAACTTAGCCAACTACCACGTTATTGATGAAAGCGACGACATAGACCCCGTAACCCTGCCCGACATAGATTTATACGCGGGTGAATACATAACTATTTATGCCACCGATGAAGACCCAGGTACTTACTACGTCCCGTTTAAACTAGGCAAAGAAGACGAGCTAAACTTAATACTCAACGATGAAGTAATTGACTACATTGACTGGGATAAAAGTGATGTAGCCACAGGCTTTAGTTACGGCCTAAGTAGCAGTACAGGCTTTACTCATGCGTTTTTAACACCTACCCCAAGTAGTGAAAATACAGTTGCAATCGCCTTTACACCTACGGCCGTTAATACGCTTTCTATTACAATTAGCGACGAAAACTGGCAAGACATTCTAGATAACCCACTTGATGAGCAGTATCACGAAACCGCTATTACCTTTAATGGGGTAACACTCGATAGCGTGGCTATTCGCACTAAAGGCGGCTCAAGTTTAAGCAGCGTTGCCAACTCTAGTAGCGACCGTTACAGCTTTAAGGTTGATATTAACGAATATGTGTCGGGGCAAAAGTTTTTTGGGCTAAAAAAATTCACACTACAAAACTCGTTTAACGATCCGTCGTACATGCGTGAAGTAATCGCCTACGAGCTAATGGATGAAATGGGCGTGCCAACGCCTGAGCATGCTTACGTTAACTTTTATGTAAACGGCGAACTATTTGGTTTGTACTTAATGGTAGAAGCCGTAGACGGCGAATTTGTAGAAAAACACTTTGCCAACAGTAACGGTGATTTATACAAGCCAGATGGCACAGGCAGCGATTTATTATGGCTAGGTGACGACATACAAAGCTATACCGATATAAACCTGCAAACCAACGAAGACACCACCGATAACGGCGCCTTTATTAACTTTGTAGAATCGCTCGATAAAGGCGAAACCAGCGCCATAGATATAGACACGCTGCTGCGTTATATGTCGGTAAGTACTTCACTGTCTAATTTAGATAGCTACCACGGGCCGCTTGCACATAACTATTATATTTACGATGACGATGGCGTATTTAGCATTTTGCCGTGGGATTTTAACGAGTCATTCGGCACATTTAACATGGATTGTAATAGCGTAGATGTAAGAGAGCTCTACATTGATGAGCCAGTAAGCGGGGCATTAAGCGAGCGTCCATTAATTGCTAATGTATTTGCCGAGCAAAGCCACCTCGATACGTACCACAGTTACTTAACGCAGCTTATTAATGGCTCACTTTCAAGCGACACATTTAACGCACGCGTAAATGAAATAGCCGATTTAATTCGTGAGCACGTACAAAACGACCCAACTAGCTTTTATGGCTCAACCTACTTTGAGCAAAACCTAACCTCTACCACGGGGCAGTTTTACGGCTTAACCTCGTTTATGGAGTACCGCGTAGCAAATATGGCCGCGCAGCTTGATGGCACATTGCCCTCAGCGGGTGATGGCAGCGGATTTTGCGCTAGATAAACAACCCATCCTTGATGCGGTGTCAGCACGCTGGCACTGCACTCTATTACTTTGCAATTTAATAATCTGAGAAAATTATGACAATTCAATCACGTTTTAAGGATGAACTTTTTGAAAAGGATACTTCAATCTCACCAGTAGCAATTACTGCAATAAACACTAAAAATAAGCAGGCTCAGCCTCAAGAGTCAAACGCGCATGGCTCACTAACAAGCTTAATTAACGAGTTGCTTATTCCGTTTGAAGGTTACGGATTAAATGATCTTAATAACGCTAATTTAATGAACCGTGTAGACAGTAAGTTTATGCTGCCACTATCGTTTTTACCTGAGCTACTTACTCATATACAAGGCCAGTACCGTGTACTTGATATACAAGGTAAGCGTTTATTCTCTTATTATAATCAGTACTTTGATACGCCCGAACTTGATTTATATAAAGCGCACCATAACGGTAAGCTTAATCGCTACAAAGTACGCCAAAGGCGCTACGTTGATACCGCCACCGAATACCTAGAAGTAAAACTAAAAAACAACCAAAGCCGCACAGTAAAAACACGTATAAAGCTCGCGCAAACTAACAACCAGCAAGCTAACAGCACGGCGTTTATTAAAGAGCAAATGAAAAACAGCTTTGCACATTTAAACGTAACCCAGCAAAGCGGCTATAACCGCATAGCCCTAGCCAACGAAGAAAAAGCCGAGCGCTTAACGTTTGATTTTAACCTGTGGTACAACACCCCAAAAGGCGATAACAAAATAACACTACCGGGCTTTTTTATTGCCGAGCTTAAACAAAGTAAAAAAACAAAACGCTCGCCATTTTATAAACTTATGAGCAAACACCACATATTCCCTGCCTCGTTTAGTAAATACTGCATTGGCTGTGCTTTGCTTTACCCCGAGCGATTAAAAGTAAACCGCTTTAAACCTGTTTTAGCCCGTTTAAAACACCTTAACCGCACTAACCCGCTTTTACCTTTAGAGAATAATTAAAATGACCAAATTAGATCTTATTTTTCTTTCCCGCTTTTTAGTAAACATCCTATCGCTGGCTGTACTTTGCTATGGCTGTTACTTTCGCGTAAGTAAAAATGCAGTGGTAGCAGGCTCGTTTATTTTATTTGGCGTAGGCGTTTTTATTATTACCTTTTTGCTGCACGGCGTTGATATGTCGATGGAATTTGCATTCGGCCTATTTGCCGTATTTACCATGCTAAGGTACCGCACTGAGTCTATTTCGATTAAAGAAATGACCTACTTATTCCTTGTTACTGCCATTGCTTTACTGACCTCTGTAGGGCAAATGAGCCTAATTGAGCTAAGTATTCTTAATGGCATTATTTGCTTAATTGCCTTTTTGATTGACTCAAGCGTATTTGTAAAACGCTACGAAGTACAAAGCGTTTGCTACGAGCGCATAGAAAACATAACCCCACAAAACCAAGCCATTCTCATCAATGATTTAAAACAGCGCACAGGCCTTAACGTCGTTGCTGTAGATATAGAACACATCGACTTTTTAAGAGACGTAGCGCAACTAAAAGTAAGTTACTTAGCCGAAAAACAAACAAAGGCAGCCTAACATGACCTCTAAACAAACGATTACTTATGCGGCACTTTCAGCTCTTTGCCTTGTTAGTAACGCAAGCTTTGCCAAAATTAACGACGACATAGGCCTAAGCGGCTATATCATGCTCGACTACAACAAATTTGATACCTCATTGTTAGAGGGGCAATACAACAGCAATAGCTCAGAAAGTACCTCTGAAATACGCCGCGCTCGCCTAAGTTTTAAATCAGACATAAGCAAAGACTGGAAAAGTAAATTTCAGCTTGGCTTTGCCGATGGCGAAACCGAAATAAAAGACGCCTATTTAGAATACTCTGGCTGGAAATTTGCCGATTTAACAATAGGTCAGCAAAAAGAAGGCTTTGGCCTAGAAAAACTAACCAGCTCTCGTAATTTATTAATGCTTGAGCGCAGCATGATAAGCGAAGCGTTTTCACCAGGGCGTAGTTTAGGTATTAGCCTATCGGGAGACATAGCCTCAGTAAATTGGCAACTAGGTTATTACAAGCCCGACGAAGACGAAGCAACGTCTGCTATTACAGGGCGTTTAGCTTGGGTGCCGTGGCAGCAAAAAACTAACTTGTTGCACCTTGGCGTTGCATTTAGTGAGAGGCAATACGATGGCAATGAATTTAGAGTAAATGAACCACTTGAAGTTTATACCGCCGACTCATTAATAGAAGGCGATAAAATTAATGCCGATAGCCTCTCGCAACAAGGCGTAGAGCTACTATGGCTTAAAAACAGATTCACCATGATGGCCGAGTGGCAACAAGCACAAGTAACCAGTATTGAAAATACAACTAACGATTACGAAGGCGGCTATTTGCAATTTGGTTATCAGCTATCAGGCGGATACCGCAAGTATAAAAACGCAAAACTAGGCGCAAGCTCAGAGCCAGGCTGGGAACTTACAGGCCGCTACAGCCTACTTAAGCTCAAGCAAGAAAACCAAGACGCAAAAACCTACACCCTTGGTGTTAACTACACCGTAAACAAAAACATAAAGTTTATGGCCGACTACATTAAAGCCGACTACTTTGAAGCAGGCGGTACTATCACATCGGGCAATGCAATCTCATTAAGGCTGCAGTATTCGTTTTAATACATTTGGTGTTTAGTCGGTTAGCCTAAAACCACAAAGCCCTGTGCTAAACGTTACGTTTAACACAGGGCTTATTTTAATAGAGCTGTTATAAACTCTCTAAAGGTAACTTATCAGGCTTGTACTTATTCCACTAATTACAGTAAGGGATTTAAGTTTACCTGTTCACTAATTAATATCGTTCAATAAAAATGAACACCAGCATTTAGTGAACAAAATATGGACAATGGCTAATACAGGCAGCTATCGAAAAACTAAACTTGCAAACGAGTTTAGGCACAAAGTATGAAACTTTTAAAAAAGAGTGTACTGAGGGCGAACTCGCTTTGCCTAATGTTAAAAGCAATGCATAGTAAAAACGCTGCCCATGCCGAATCACTCTTAATTACTTTGTTAGCTGCGTTTCAAAATTGGCAATACTTCAGGTATTTCAGTATCTAGCATTTCCAAAACGCTTTTAAAACCATGTATAGGTGACCACCCTAATTTGTCACATGCAGATGATGAATCATATACGCGATCTAAGCTTTGAGGTAGTTGCCAATTTCTTTGTTTAAATGCCAGCGCGATGTCAGGACATTGACGCTCGATGACAGATGCTGCATCAGTATATAGAGCTTCACAATCAGAAAGTTGAAAAGGTGTAGCGCCTGAGATTATAAAACGATTAAAACCACTTAAGCGTTTTTCCACAGAACATAAATGAGCGTTTGCTACATCACGAGCATCTATGCCACGAGTAAGGCGAAATACTGCCATTAAATCCGCAGGTTCAGGAAAACATCTCGACATTTGCAGCACAGTAACTGGAAGCTGAAACAACTTTGAAATTTCTTCTAGCTTAGCTTCAGCCGCAATTTTACTTTTATGATAAATCGACTTGGGTTGAGGAGTAACGTCTTCATTTATCCAACCTGCAATACCTTTAGGTGTTGAAGCATAGCCGTACAATGCAGTAGTGCTGGTAAAAATAAAGTGCTTAATACCTGCTTTTAATCCAGCCAGAGCGAGTTTCTCGGTCGCGTCTACGTTGATAGACTGAAACTCTGAATCAGGTACTAAACCAACATGTGGAGCGTGAAGAGCCGCTGTATGAATGATGACATCAACATTTTTAAGAGCCCGATCAATCAGATCACTATCAAGAATATCACCAATGTAATCGGCTGTTGAGCAAGGCGTTTTATCAATGCCGACCACGTCATGGGTGCGCATTAATTTAATATAGATTGCACGCCCGACTCTACCAGCAGAGCCTGTTACTAAAATTCTCATCAAAACACCTTACTAATGATTGACCTCAAAGCAGCTAGACATAATGACTCCCACACGGTGTTAGCCTCCGCTTTTCGTGGGTTAGCTTAATTCAAAGCCAGAGCCATAATTAGTTTGTCAATTAACTAAACAGCAGAGGCTAACATGAATAAACATAGCATACTTTTTATCGGTCTTGATACACATAAAGAATTCAATGAAGTCGCCTATATTGAAGAACATAGAGGTGCGCAACCTGTTCATCTTGGCCGAGTTTCGTCTTCCAAAGTGGCCGTTCAAAAGCTTGTTCGTCAGTTCGAATCGAAATACTCTGGCGCAACACTTCATTTTGTTTATGAAGCAGGCCCATGTGGTTATTGGATTTACAGGTTAATTACCAGCCTCGGCCATTGCTGTTACGTGGTGGCGCCCTCTCTTATTCCTAAAAAACCTGGTGAGAAGATTAAAACCGATAAACGTGATGCTCTTAAGCTTGCTAAATTACTTAAGTCTGAAGATTTAACACCTATCTATGTTCCCGAGCCTGAAGATGAAGCTGTACGCGATTTATCTCGTGCACGCGAAGTGGCAATGAAGGACTTAAAAGATGCCAAATATCAATTAAAGGCGCTGTTGCTTCGCAATAATATCAATTATAAAGGCACTGCGAATTGGTCACAAAAACATTTACGTTGGCTCACTGAGATTGTGCTGCCACACCCCGCTCAGCACATCGTCTTACAAGAATTTTTACACACAATTACCGAACGAATAAGCCGACTTGAACGGCTAGACAATGAACTAACACACCACGTTCACCAGTGGCGTTATTATCCTGTTGTCAAAGCAATACAAGCTATGCGTGGTGTCCGTTTGTTGGTCGCCACTGGCGTTGTTGCTGAGCTTGGCGATTTATCGCGTTTCGACCATCCCCGTAAATTAATGAGTTATCTCGGTCTTGTACCCAGTGAACACTCGAGTGGTGGCAAACGCCATATTGGCGCCATCACAAAATGCGGAAATGGCCGAGCAAGACGCCTTCTTGTGGAAGGTGCACACACTTATCGGTATGCGGCAAATATATCAACAGATATGCAAAAACGACAAGAAGGCTTACCAAAGGACATTATTGATATTGCGTGGAAAGCACAGATTAGGCTCTGCAAACGCTATAAAAAAATGATAGCCAAAGGGAAACACTACAATCTGGTTGTTACCGCCATTGCCCGAGAAATGATTGCGTACATATGGGCTATTGCAAAAGAAGTGGTGCTTACGCCAGTGAATACAAAACTTAGATTGGCAAGAGTACCCGCATGATAAACGTATTAGAGTTAATGCATGGGATCAAGCATCGGGTGTGGCACAACCACCGACGGCGTTAGGATGGCAGTGCAGCTAACGCTGCATTGAACCACGAACATAGACTGAAGACAGGTGCCACGACGAAATAAGTAAGGTCTGCTCTGTTACTAGAAATAGTAATAACCAACGAATATCAGCAAGATAACCGACGACATTACTTGCTTCATCCTATGTATTAACTCGCTCTAATTCGAGCTAAAGTAATTATGGCTTAAAAAGTTAGGCAGGGATCAGTGCGTTTAACTTGACAGTGGGAGTCATACCAACG
>NZ_AUTO01000082.1:0-6928 GCF_000498055.1 Pseudoalteromonas sp. TB51 | reverse complement strand
ACGACTAACCAAACAGGAAGATAATCATGAAACGTACACTTTTAAAAACCATCGCTCTTGGCTCATTATTAACTTGCTCAGCTGCTGCAATGGCTGATCAAAGTGACTACAAATTAATGGTTATTGAAGATTCTGTAACAGCCGCACCAGAGTTTGAACAGCCATTTAATAGCTGTGCACTTAATGTAGAATCTAAAAACTACACAGAAGCTGAAGCCATTTGTACACAAGCAATTGCCTTATTAAAAGAAAGCCGTGGCCCACGTTTAAAAGTACGCGAACTTACATCGTTTGCATTAAGTAACCGTGGTGTAGCCCGCATGATGGCCAAAAAAGACACCGCAGGCCTTTCAGATTTATACGAAGCGTATCAAATCTCTGAAAACTCACTGGTATCTCATAATTTAACGCGTGCTAAAGAAGATTTATCGTTATAAATTTATTACTTAACACTTAAAAAGCCCCTGCGAGTTTATAACTCGCGGGGGCTTTTTAGTTTTTATTTTTGAAATTAACCAATGTGAGTTGTTAATTTTTAAGCGGGTTTAACGTGTATCCTCACTTAAATACCTATTTTAATAGGGGGTTTTAAACTTAAAATATGGTAATAACACCATTGCAAGTAAGGTTAACCGAGAATCACAGGGTTAATTGTTTTTAAAAGCGGGATATTTTACTAATGGCTAAGCGTATATAAAATGCTCTAAGGGTATTAAATTTCTTTATATTTGCGTCTATTTTCATTAAAGTACTTAAAATATAGCAAATTCAGTTAACATTAATCTTTGTAAATAAGTTTATGTTTAATGGCATTTAGCTGTTTTGTACATTTTTCTAATTAAAACTAAAAATAAATAAGTAACTGCACTTTTAATGGAACTGCGTGATTTTAGCGCAGATAAAAGGATTTAAAATGAAACTTACCTTCAATCGCATTGTTGCATCTTTTTTTGCAGCAACTGTTAGCCTCTCTGTAACCGCTGAAGATATAGAGCTATACGTAAACCATAACGTAGAAACCGATGAAAAGCCTCGAGTTTTAATTGTATTTGATACATCTGGGAGTATGGGAAGTAAGCTTCCTTACAACGGGCCAAGAAAAATTGATGCTGCTAAAGATGCAATGACCGACCTGGTTAATAATAATGAGTCTATTGATTTTGGTCTTATGCGCTTTCAAAATAACTACGGCGGTTATGTTATGGCTGAAATTGGTTCTTCAAGAGCTACGGTTAAAAATCAGATAAAGAGCCTACCTGCTAGTGGCAGTACACCAGTTACTGAAACATTATGGGAAGCTTATTTATACTTAACTGGGCAACAAGTTTTGTATGGGTATGAAGAATATTCAGGAGATGAAGATTTTTTAAGTAAAACTGTTACTTATAAAAAAAATAAAAAAAATAAAAAAGTAACCACTCTTACATATATTTCGCCATTCGAAACTGATTTAGATAGCGATGAGCGCTGTGATAATTCTATTAACCTTATTTTAATGACGGATGGCGATCCGCAAAGTGACACTGAAAGTAATTATGATATATACCATCTTTATAAATCTAAGTTTGGTTCATATCCAAGTACAACAAGTGGAAGTTATTTGGCTGCACTAGCACAAATAATTCATGGAACAAGTGACGTAGAAATTGATTTGTACGATAGCACACCTGAAATTGCCGATACTGGACGAGTATTTACCATAGGTTTTGGCAGTGGAATGAGTCCTAACGGTAAGAAGCTACTAGAGCAAACAGCTCAAGTAGGTGGTGGAGAATATTTACATGCAAATACTTCTGCGGAGCTTTCAGAGAAATTAAATAGCACTATTTCTAGAATACGCGAAGTAAACGATAGCTTTTCATCGCCTACGGTTGCCAGTAATAACGTTGACCAAACCCGCAGCCGAGAAGCAATTTATTTTGCTATGTTCTACCCAGAGACCGGGGCTCGTTGGGGCGGCAATTTAAAAAAATTAGTTATGTCGGGCTCTAACATAGTTGACTCCACAGGCCGTGAGGCAATAGGTGATGACGGCTTAATTAAAGAAGACGCTCGCACGTTTTGGCTACCTTCAAATAAACCGGCCGATGGTAATTTAGTCGCACAAGGCGGCGTAAACTACTTACTTTCAAGCTTAGACTCACAAAGCCGCAAACTGTATATAGATTCGGACGGTAGTATTGTTGATTTTACCTTTGATAGAGTTAAAGAAATTTTAAATATAGTGTCAGACGCCATAGGTGGCATCATACCGGGTACTGATATTGCTATCTCGCGCAATGATATTAATTGGGCAAGAGGCATGGATGTAGATAACGAAGATAGCGATAGCTCATCAGTAGATCAGCGTGCCAATATTTTTGGTGATCCTTTGCATTCTAAGCCGGTATCTATTGATTATGGTGATGGCAACATACGTATTTTAGTGGGCACTAATGCTGGCTTTTTACACATGTTTAACGATAAAGGTAACAGCATTGAAGAGGAGTGGGCGTTTATGCCTGCTGAGCTGTTAAAAAACATACCTGCGCTTCGTACAAATCAAGCCAANGTGTATGGTATGGATGGGCCTATTAGTGTGTTTTTTAACAATAAAAGTTTAAACAGTGACGGCTTAAATGACGGAGTAATAGATGCCACTAAAGGTGATGAAGTATGGGCATTTGCTGGCATGCGCCGCGGGGGTAAAAACTATTATGCACTTGATATTAGCTCACCAGATAAGCCAAAACAGCTTTGGAGTAAGCCTATTGTAGGCGGCTCAGATGGGTTTGAATACCTAGCTCAAACCTGGTCAAAACCACAAATAGCCTATATTAAAGCGTTTGGAGATGAGCCTTTACTGGTATTTGGTGGCGGATACGATACAAACAAAGACAATGCGATTCGTAGCGAGGATGAATCAGGCACGGGCATTTACATTGTTAAGGCTAAAACCGGTGAAAGAGTATGGGCGTTAACGCCCGAGGATAACAATTTCCAAGGTAAGCACAGTATAGCTGCTGATATAGCAACGCTTGACTCAGATTATGATGGTTACATTGACCGTTTATATGCCACCGATACGGGGGGTAATATTTGGCGTGTGGATATGCCAGGCTCTGACAAAAATAGTTTTTCTCATTACAAATTAGCAGAGCTTGGCAGTTCATTAGCAACGCAAGACCGACGCTTTTTTTACAAGNCACTAGTGGCACGTACTATGTTTAGTAAAGTGAGCAAAACGAGCTATGGCGGTGAAGAAATAACCACACGATTAGATACGCCTTACGATGCAATCGTGATAGGCAGTGGTAATCGCTCAAATCCGCTTGCAACCAATGAGCAAGATCACCTTTACATGATTCGCGATGAACAAACCGTAACTAAAACCTTCGATTCACAAAATACGCCAGAGCCCATAGTACCAAGTGATTTAATGCTTATGAATGACGACCCATTTGGCAATGCACTAGATAATGTAGATGAGTTTGTAGAACTAGAAACTGATTTAGCAGGCTTTAAAGGGTGGCGATATGAGCTAAGTAATGGTGAAAAATCATTGGCTGCAGCCACCGTGGTAGGAGGCGTAGCTTATTATACATCGTTTACACCTGCACTAGAGTCTGATAAAAATCAGTGCTCTTTAACAGGGGGCGGTGGAGCAATGTACGCTTTTCATTTGCACTATGGCACAAAAGTGTACGACCAACTTAAATTTACTACCAGCTACGATGTGCCCGATACCGCTCAGTTGTATTTTGGTGAAGGCGACTCATGTATAGATGCTAATAATAATGGATTATGTGATGTGCCAACACCTGATGATGGGGACCCAGATGACGGTACCCCAGGTGGTGGCTACGAGTACGAAGAAACAATACCTGTGAGCCAAGTAAGCCAATTTTATTTAATCGGCCCGAGCCTTACTGGTGAAGGTGCAGTAAACCCAATCAAACCGCCTGAAATTAACGGACCAGGGCTAACTGTTGTTGATGGTAAAGTTAAACTTGTAAATGACAGTGATACATTAGGCTTTGGCTTTAAAACGCAGCAAACCTACATATATAAGCGTGAAGAAAACGATTCTTCATCTGATTAGGTTAGCCTTAGCTCAGGAGTCGCAGCGCTTTATTATTTACCGCGCATGCCTTTAAAAGGCATGCGCTAACTTTTCTAGCTAATACTATAGAACCCAAAGCAAACCTTGCTACGTTAAAGTGTTCTGCTTAAGAAAGCTCAACAATGTAATTTTTGCCTAAAATTTAACGCGCCTCCTACCTAAAATAGATTACCTAACCAAGCGAATTTGTATTAATAAAAGCCCACATTGCTTTTCGCTAGCCAACATTTATCCGCAATTATTGTGTTTAAGTATTATAAAAAGAGGGTTTATTGTCCCTATATTGAAAATAGACATACGGGTAATAATTGGTATATGAATTGTTCGTAAATAAACCAATTAATGTGTAAATAAATATTAAATAAGTCACTAAATAGTAAAGCAATATTTGCATAACATGGTTAAAAAAAAGAATTATAAAACTTACCATTTTAAATGGTTGCTAGTGCTTAATTTTGCCGCTATTTTAAGGTTAAGTTGTATTAGATGGAATTAGTATGAGTTTCAAATTGATCTCTTTTTGCTATTGTATTCCCGTACTCTTTTTAAATGGTTGCGATGAGGAAGTGAGTTTATTTAGTAGCAGTAAAACGCCGTTAGTGGCTAAAAACGAAAACGCTAATTTACCGGCTACTGCTATTAAGCAAAAGCACCTTGTTGTAGAAGGCCTAATAGAGGGAATTGTACCAAGTCACTGTAAACGTGGTGAAACAGCGTATATAAATGCAAAAATGCAAAAGGTTATACGCAACCCAACTGCAAAAGTGACTTATACACTAAAGCCCACTGATAATATTTTGTCTGTGTGTGTGGCCAATGATAACTCAGCTATTACTTATCGTTATGGCACTGAGCAAAAAATTGGCCTTGAGTATACGGCCACTGCCGCGCAGCCATTTGGTAGCTACTATCGTCAAATAGGGAAAGTAGGCGAAAGTATTTTGTTTTTTAACAAAGGCAATTACTATTACTACATTATTAATGCTGGTGGTATGGGCAGTGGTGTTTCAGTGAACGTATATAAAAATAAAACGCTTATTGCGGAGTTTTTCTCTGGTAATGAGGCGTATAACGACTTTGTTATTGCCAGTAATTTAGACTTGCCTAAGTCGTTGGCAATAGAGCTTCAACCACATATAAACACAATGCAATGAATGGATTAAGTAAAGCACATTGTAACATTATTGAACAAGGGCAGTGGTTTTCTAAGCGCGATGCACACTTAAAACAGTTTTTACTAAGCCACGCAAAAACTTTAAGCCTTAGCGCGCACCAATCTCTTTTTTTACGAGGTGATAAACACGACGGTATTTATGCTGTATTAAGTGGTGCGGTGCGTATTAGTGGGGTAAGTAATAATGGTAAAGAAGCTGTTTTAAGCTTTGTTGACGCCTCGCTTTGGTTTGGCGAAGTCACTTTATTTGACCGCGGAATGCGCACCCACGATGTTTATGCGCAAACCGATGTAACACTGTGTTTTATTGGGCAACGCGCACTTGAGCAACTGTTAAAACAATACCCGCATTATTGGCAAGACTTTGGGTTACTCCTTGCCCAAAAATTGCGAGTTATGTTTACTAGCATGGAAGATCACGCACTATTAAGTGCCGAGCAGCGCGTTGCAAAACGCTTACTTATATTGTGCGCGCATTTAGCGCATAGTAATGGCCATACGTTTACTTTGTCTCAGCAACAATTGGCTGATATGACTTACCTTACACGGCAAACCGCCAATCAAATTTTAAAAAAATTAGCAAAGCAGCAACTCATTGAGGTCGGCTATAACAAAGTGACCATTTTAAACCAATCTGCTTTAGAGCTACTTTGTAATCAGTAAATGTCGGTTACCCGACAGAGTGATATTTTAAAAGCCTGATATAGTGTAAAAAACACAATAAAAGGCACACACATGAAAACTCTACAGCAACAGCTTGGTACATACGGTTTGTACCATCGCTCTAAACGCAATGTTTTAACTCATTTTTTTGGCATTCCGCTTATTGTATTTGCGGTGCTGTGCTTGTTAGCGCGTATTCAAATACCCATTGGTAGCCTGCTTATTGATGGCGCGCAGCTTTTTGTTTTTGCAAGCGTGGTGTATTACTTAATGCTGAGCGTGTCACTTGGCTTAATAATGGGTGTACTGTTTACCTTATTGCTTTTAGCAGCCCAGCCAATCGCTGCTATGGCTTTTTGGCCTTGGTTAAGTATTGGTGTGGGCGTGTTTGTATTTGGATGGGTGCTGCAGTTTATTGGCCATTATTATGAGGGTAAAAAGCCTGCGTTTGTAGATGATTTAATTGGCCTAATTATTGGCCCGTTGTATGTAACCGTTGAGCTTTTATTTTTAATGGGGCTTTATAAATCGCTAGAGCATGAAGTTAACGCCATAGCAGGCCCCACCAAGGCATAATGCTAAGCGGCTTAAATATTTAGTTATTCGAGCGTGCTAAATAAAGCGTTAACCACGTTATAAATCATATATCTGTCGTTATAAACGTTTAAAACTTAACACGCTTGTTATAAGCAGCGGATAAAATAATAAAGGCAAATAACCCATGCAATACAACAATAAAACCGTATGGATCACCGGCGCATCATCAGGTATTGGCAAGGAGCTCGCAATACAGTTTGCAGCACTGGGTGCCAAGGTTATTTTATCAGCCAGAAGCGTTGATAAACTTAACGAACTAAAACAAAGCTTACATGGCGATGGGCACATTATTGTGCCCTTTGATTTGTCAGCGCCTGAAGCTGTATTGGCGCAGGTTACTGATTTAATGAGTACATTACCTGCTATCGATATTTTAATTAATAACGGCGGGG
>NZ_AUTO01000081.1:0-4406 GCF_000498055.1 Pseudoalteromonas sp. TB51 | reverse complement strand
GTCGCAGCGCAGCCTATTTTTAGAAAACGAATTTAATGTTTACCGCCAGTTGATGGAAGTTAACTATTTTGGCCTCATTGCACTTACCAAAGCGGTAGCGCCTAGTATGGTAGCAAGGCAAAGCGGTTCAATCGTTTCTATTAGTAGCGTTGCGGGGAAAGTAGGCTCTAAATTTAGAACGGGCTATTCAGGCTCAAAATATGCGGTAGTGGGCTTTATGGATTGCCTGCGTGCTGAGCTTGCAGAGCATAACATTCATTGCTTAACTATTTGCCCCGGCTCTATTAAAACCGCCATTGCACATAATTCGTTAAACGAGCAAGGCATAGCGCAAAACAAGCCAGAGCACTCAATAGAAAATGGCATGGATGTAAGCCTAGCCGCTAAAAAAATGATCCTCGCAATTCATAATAAAAAAGACGAAGTGATTGTTGGCAAAGGCTTAAGTGGCTGGGCACCGACCATTAAACGGTTTTTTCCTCGCTTATTTAATCGATTAACCGCTAAAACAAACTATCGGTAGCATCGGGCAATTTAGAGATATAAAATGCTGTAAATTTAATCAATTTAGACAAGGATTCTAAATGAAGTATTTATGGCTTGGCCTGTTTTTTATTGTATTAATTTGGTCCGGAATTAACCCAAAAGATCAGTTTACTTGGCTGCTTGAAGTTATCCCCGCAATCATTGGTTTAGTGCTTATGGCAAGCAGCTATAAGCACTTTAAACTCACCCCCATTTTATATGGCTTTATATTAGCGCATTGTATTGTGCTAATGGTTGGCGGGCATTACACCTACGCTGAAGTCCCTTGGTTTGATAACTTATTTGGCAGTGAGCGTAACAACTACGACAAAGTAGGGCACTTTTTTCAAGGGTTTGTGCCTGCATTATTAGCGCGTGAAATATTACTACGTAAAAACGTAGTCAATGGTAAAGGCTGGCTAAATGTGTTTGTTGTATCGATATGTTTAGCGTTTAGTGCTTTTTACGAACTAATAGAGTGGTGGGTTGCAGTGTTAAGCGGTGAAAACGCAGAAGCATTTTTAGGTACGCAAGGGTACGTATGGGATACTCAATCTGATATGGGAATTGCCTTACTTGGGGCTATTTGCTCGATATTGCTGCTTTCAAAAGTACATGATAAACAGTTAAAAAATGTTAAAGATTATTGATTCAAATTTTATGATTAAAAGACAATAAATTATGACTGTAAATACCCACAATTTCACGATAAGCACAGATAAAAGCAAGCTTAACTTTAACGTTATTTATAACTTTATTGCTAATAGCTATTGGGCTAAAGGAATACCTAAAAGCATTATGCAAAAAGCGATTGATAACTCAATGTGCTTTGGTGTTTACAGCGCTGATAACGAGCAAGTGGGCTTTGCCCGCGTAGTAACCGGCAACGCCACCTTTGCCTATTTGGCTGATGTATTTATTACCCCAGATTTACAAGGTAATGGTCTGAGCAAGTTACTGGTTAAAACGATAGTAGAGCACCCTGAGCTGCAAGGGCTCAGGCGCTTTTTATTAGCCACTTCTGATGCCCATGGCCTGTATGCGCAATACGGGTTTAAACCGATAGACAACCCAGCATTGCTAATGCAAATAAATCCTGCAAATGTGTATGAGGGAAATAATAGTGAGACCTAATAAATGGGGCGAAGAGTTTAAGAAGTTTTCTATGTGCCTAATTTACCAAGACTATATTGTTCTATACTACCAGCGGAAAAACAAATACCAACATAAAGCCAAACAGTACTCGCTACAATTTGCCAAGTATCTAAACCTGAGGACGTTACAAATGTAGGAACAGCAATTAATCCCCGCAATAAGCAGATCATTGCAATGGTAATTAAAGCTGATTTGAGCAGAGGGACTTTGCGAATTAAACCAACTGCTGAAAAAGCAAAAATAGTACAAGCAAACATTAAGCTTGCAACGATTATTGTGCCAATTGGAGCAAGTAAAGTTCCTTGAATCGAAGAGTCGATTATTTGTTGAGGTGCCCGAGCAAATGCAAACCAACTAGGACCGCCCAAAATACAGAGTAGGTGCCAGATCGCAGAAGCGGAAGCTATAACACCTGCACTAATTAATAATTTTGATTGAACACTAAAACTCAATGCTTACTCCATATTGCACTGGCACATAACGCCTAGTTATATTTCGTTGGATCATTTAGCTGCTAATTCGGTTTCGTCTTTCTTCATCAAGCTTTTTTAATGTATTTGGTGTAAAATTAGGCTTTAATACTAATTCATGCTCTCTTGCATTACCTTCGAACAGCACCTGTGAATCATCTATTTCCATAAGAAATACTGGCCTAGCTTTAAGCATGGATTCGGACATTCCAGATGAATGGTAAAAAGCATTAAGCCCTTCAATTTCCCTTGCCCACGAGCAACCTAAATCCTTATGAGACTCATCATATCTACCTATTCGATATAAGGTTATAGCTTGATTCAAAGGCGTGTAGCTTTGAGGAAACTTTGACAAATCAAAGCGAAAACAATCATAACTTCCTGATATTACACTTGAGGTAAATAGCTCGTTTAGTGTCTCTTTTTTCCCTTTGCCTTCCATAATATTGATTATGCCCTCCTTATGGGCATTCAGAAACATTAGCAACACCTCCAATTTATCGCCATGTTCATCAGTATAAAAAGTTCCTTCGAAATCTTTCTTAGATGCCAACAGCTTATCGATATATGTAAATTCCTGGGGACTAAGATATTTATATTTTAAGTGTTCGAGATCGATACCGATGGAGCTAAGTAGTGTGGATAAATACTGATTCAAATAGATCTCTCTTAAGAAATATAGACATAATGACTCCCACACGGTGTTAGCCTCCGCTTTTCGTGGGTTAGCTTAATTCAAAGCCAGAGCCATAATTAGTTTGTCAATTAACTAAACAGCAGAGGCTAACATGAATAAACATAGCATACTTTTTATCGGTCTTGATACACATAAAGAATTCAATGAAGTCGCCTATATTGAAGAACATAGAGGTGCGCAACCTGTTCATCTTGGCCGAGTTTCGTCTTCCAAAGTGGCCGTTCAAAAGCTTGTTCGTCAGTTCGAATCGAAATACTCTGGCGCAACACTTCATTTTGTTTATGAAGCAGGCCCATGTGGTTATTGGATTTACAGGTTAATTACCAGCCTCGGCCATTGCTGTTACGTGGTGGCGCCCTCTCTTATTCCTAAAAAACCTGGTGAGAAGATTAAAACCGATAAACGTGATGCTCTTAAGCTTGCTAAATTACTTAAGTCTGAAGATTTAACACCTATCTATGTTCCCGAGCCTGAAGATGAAGCTGTACGCGATTTATCTCGTGCACGCGAAGTGGCAATGAAGGACTTAAAAGATGCCAAATATCAATTAAAGGCGCTGTTGCTTCGCAATAATATCAATTATAAAGGCACTGCGAATTGGTCACAAAAACATTTACGTTGGCTCACTGAGATTGTGCTGCCACACCCCGCTCAGCACATCGTCTTACAAGAATTTTTACACACAATTACCGAACGAATAAGCCGACTTGAACGGCTAGACAATGAACTAACACACCACGTTCACCAGTGGCGTTATTATCCTGTTGTCAAAGCAATACAAGCTATGCGTGGTGTCCGTTTGTTGGTCGCCACTGGCGTTGTTGCTGAGCTTGGCGATTTATCGCGTTTCGACCATCCCCGTAAATTAATGAGTTATCTCGGTCTTGTACCCAGTGAACACTCGAGTGGTGGCAAACGCCATATTGGCGCCATCACAAAATGCGGAAATGGCCGAGCAAGACGCCTTCTTGTGGAAGGTGCACACACTTATCGGTATGCGGCAAATATATCAACAGATATGCAAAAACGACAAGAAGGCTTACCAAAGGACATTATTGATATTGCGTGGAAAGCACAGATTAGGCTCTGCAAACGCTATAAAAAAATGATAGCCAAAGGGAAACACTACAATCTGGTTGTTACCGCCATTGCCCGAGAAATGATTGCGTACATATGGGCTATTGCAAAAGAAGTGGTGCTTACGCCAGTGAATACAAAACTTAGATTGGCAAGAGTACCCGCATGATAAACGTATTAGAGTTAATGCATGGGATCAAGCATCGGGTGTGGCACAACCACCGACGGCGTTAGGATGGCAGTGCAGCTAACGCTGCATTGAACCACGAACATAGACTGAAGACAGGTGCCACGACGAAATAAGTAAGGTCTGCTCTGTTACTAGAAATAGTAATAACCAACGAATATCAGCAAGATAACCGACGACATTACTTGCTTCATCCTATGTATTAACTCGCTCTAATTCGAGCTAAAGTAATTATGGCTTAAAAAGTTAGGCAGGGATCAGTGCGTTTAACTTGACAGTGGGAGTCATACCAACG
>NZ_AUTO01000080.1:5959-24215 GCF_000498055.1 Pseudoalteromonas sp. TB51 | reverse complement strand
CCGCTGCCTCGTCCATCGGCTGTGTGCCAAAGCGCTTTATAAGCCATTAACTGTGCAGCTGGTGCTACACCTGAAATTGACACGTTATTGTCTTGGTAGGTAACTTCAATAGGGTTACCTACAGCTGTACCCGCAACATGCGTTCCGTGACCGTCGTAACCGAGTGGAGAACCAATATATTCATCAGGGTGAACATCACTTGGTGTTGGACCAAATGCACGCGCCACAATTAATTTATTATTACAAAAATCAGCTTCACCACCCTCAATACGGCAGTAATCAGGATTTTCTGCGATGTAAGCCGCTTCTTCTTCACTAAATTCTGCAGCTACGAAACCCACATCTGAAAACATAGGGTTTTCTGGGCGGATACCCGAGTCAATAATAGCAACTTTAACCCCTTTACCAGCTTCTGATTGACCACCAAGCGCCTGCCATGCCTCAACGCCTCTAATCACATCAATAGAAGCATCCATTAATGTGTGGTACTCAGTATCTAAAAATACTTTTTTCACACCCGCAAGTTTAGCGAGTTTTTCACGTTGACCTTGCTCACCTTCTACCACGATACCGTTGAATAACGTACTAAATGAATGTGAAACTGAGCCACCACTAACAGATGCGGCTACTTGCGCTACACTTTTTTGTTTTGCTTTTAAGTAGCTGCTGTACTTTAACGCAGGTGCTGAAGATAGATTAACTTTACTATCCCCAGTTACTGCTGCAGAGGTTGCTTCAAGCCCTGCAATGCCGCCTTTGTAGGTTGCTAGCGGCTCGTCTTCAAGCTGGATAATATAGCGTGCTTTAGTAGAAATGGTTTTATCTTGAGAGTATGTTTTTACACTTGATGTTTCTGGGACATATCCTTTAGATAAATCAGGTGCGGCGGCTGCACCGTATGACATCATAGCTAAACCTATAGCTGATGAAATAGCGGTTCTTTTCAGTGTTATATTAGACATTATTTCCCCTGGAGTGAGTTTTATATTATTGTATTTACTCAATTCAATATTATTAGAATTGTGATTTTAATATAAAACTTCAGCACCTATGCTAGCAACAACGATATTACAAGTAAGTTACAACCAGACGTGCCTAAGCACTCTTTTTAGCACTCAACATACTGTATATTAAGTTCTTTTACATTTATTTATATTTGTAAACCACTGTAAACAAACCCTAACTCCTCTATGGAAAATAAATGAGTAACGACGTTATAAATATTTTAACCATGGCTAAAGTAATTCAGACTGCCGTCGCCCCTGTCTTTTTAATTACGGGTATTGCTGCCACGCTCGGGGTTTTATCTAATCGTTTAGCTCGCATTACTGACCGTGCGCGACAACTTGAGCGAAAACTCAAGGTAAGCACCGATGAAGACTTTAATAAAACCCTGGCCACAGAGCTGCGAGCCCTGTTAAAGCGCTCTCGATGTATTCATATTGCTTTTAGTATGAGTGTGCTTAGCGCCCTGCTAGTATGCGCTGTGGTTATGCTGTTATTCTTATCACACATTCAGTCTATTAATTTAGGGGTAACAATTGCCAGCTGCTTTGTGGCTGCAATGGCCTTATTAATATGTGGTTTTATGTCGCTACTTGGTGAAGTATTTTTGGCCACCCGCAGTATGCGCCGAGGGATGATATTCGCTGATATAGATTTAAACGATTAACTTATAATTAATTTTGCTCTATTCGCTTGAATAAAAGCAGAGGCTAAGATACAAAAACACTCGTCGAGAAATAAAATATAAGGATTAATAAACATGAAATTAAAACAATTTTTAGCAGGGGTTGCTTTAGCAACGTGTACACTTAGCGTATCTGCAAATACTGCATTTAAAGAGCCAAGTGATGCTATTGAATACCGTCAAGCTGCGTTTTCTATGATTTCAGTGCAAATTAGCGATATGGGCGCAATGCTAAAAGGTAAGATTCCTTTTGATGCAGAGCAATTTAAAATGCGCGCTAATAACGCAGCAGCCCTTTCTAAAATGCCATGGGAAGCGTTTTACGAAGGCACTGATAAAGGTGATACAGCAGCATTAGCTGATGTATGGTCTGATAATGCAACCTTTGTTAAAAAAGCCAATGCCTTTGCTGCCAATGCAGATAAGCTAGCTTTAGCAGCCCAATCTGGCGATAAGGCGGTAATTGGTAAAGCATTTGGCGCATGGGCCAAAGGCTGTAAAGATTGCCACAAGCAATTTAAAGACTAATTACAATTAAAACAATGCACACTAAAACGGCGCTTTATGCGCCGTTTTGTTTTTTGTTAGCTATTAACTTAGCAAATAACTAAGTGGTTCTTTGCCCCACGTAACTGCCAGTAGCACTAACAATCCAACAAAAATAGCCCACGCCAACCAAGGAGCTTTCGTGTTATCTATATTAGTTTGAGTGGCTTGCTCGCTGTTAGCCTGTTTACCGGTGATCATTGCTTTGACAAGTGGTTTTCCTTTTATTTTATACACAACAATGGCAGTAACATGCAGGCAAATGGCATAAAATAAAATATCGAAATTAAGGCGGTGCAGCCAATTTGCAAAATCAACCGTTGAGCTCGACACATACTCAACCAAAGGCCCATCAGTCAAAATGCCATCACTGCTCATTAGCCCGGTCACTAACTGCACTATAATAAGTACAAAAAACAACAAAACCATGTAGCTACCTGGCGCCGAATGACCCACCCCTTTAATGGGGTTTTTAAACTCTTTAAATACTGCTATTGGCGAGTGCAGTAACGCGCTTAACTTTGCCGTTTTACTGCCCACCAGCCCCCAAACTAAACGGGTCACTATTAATGCGATTGCGAAAAAGCCAGCCACAAAATGAAGCTCAATCATGCCCTCGTCAATGCTAAAGTAAAGCACAGCAATATTAATCACTAACAACCAATGAAAGCTTCTTATAAAGCCATCCCATACTTTTATACTTTGCATATACATCCTCAACTTGTTGCCAGGCTCTGGCACATTATTTTGATACTAAAGCCATTATTCCAAAGTTTTACTACCGCTGCATTAATGATATTACATAAAGCGCTATTTATGGCACACTAAACGCACAAACTTATTACTTACTTGTATTAATGAATATAACTAAACGCGCAGTATTAAAAGGTTTTTTTGATATGCTCCCGCTTTGCCTGGCGGTCGTTCCTTGGGGAATATTATGTGGCTCTTTAGCGATTCAAAATGGCTTTAGTGCCTTTGAAACACAAGCAATGTCATTACTTGTATTCGCGGGTTCTGCACAATTAGTTGCAATTGAACTAATGGCCGGTAACACCCCTTTACTGACTATTTTATTTACCACATTTATTATTAGCTCTCGGCATTTTTTATACGGTTTAGCCGTACGCCATAAAGTTATTTCACAGCCATTTCGGTGGCGCTTACCAATAAGTTTTGTACTAACCGACGAGCTGTTTGCCTTTTCGCATCACCGCAAAGCCTATAAAACAAAAGCGCGCCTAATATATGCTTTAAGCGCGGGTTTTAGTTTTTATATTGCATGGAACCTTTGGACACTCATAGGCATAGTTGCAGGAAGTGTGCTCCCTGATTTAACAAATTTAGGGCTCGACTTTGCTATTGCAGCTACATTTATTGCGCTTGTGGTACCGGGCATAAAAAATTTAGCCTCGCTGGTTACAGTGATTGTTGCGGGTATTAGCGCCACAGTTTTAAAAAGCACGGGGTTTGAGTTGTGGTTGGTTTGTGCTGCTCTACTTGCAATGAGTGCAGGCTACTTTACTGCAAGGCTTACACAAAAAAAGGACAGCCCGTTATGATGCTCACTATATTATTAATGGCGTGTATTACCTTTTTTACTCGTTACTTATTTTTACATCAACGCCTTGGTTTTAAAGTGGGCCCTAAAATGCAGCAGTTTTTAAGCTTTAGCGCACCCGCTGTACTAACCGCTATTTGGGTACCCATTATTTTTATAAATGAAGACGGGCTCAACCTAAACTGGCACAACCCTTATTTAAGCGCAGCTATCGTTGCCATTATTGTTGCCTATAAAACACATAATATTTATTACACAACGCTTGCCAGTATGGGGTTATTTTTAATTTTAAACTAGGGCGTGTTGACCTTTGGCGTTTGAATTTGCAGCAGTATGTTTGGTTTTTAGGCAAGGCAGAGCCTGTGAAGTGTGGTTATTCCCCATAAATAGGCGATAACGTAGCATAAATGCCAAACATGCGCTGCCCTTTGGGTTCTGCCTAGGGGCGATAAACTCTTTGTTGCTCGGTTTTTACTTAGCCCACTAGGTTACAAACCTCGCGCCGCGATTTGATCGCCCCTAGGTTGAACAAATTTCAAGCCGCAAAGTTCAACACGCCCTAAATAACAGCCAACCCATTAGCGCATAGTTAAGCGCGGTATTAACAAGCCTAAATTTTATACTTTTAGTAACGCGCTACAGCGGGTAGAATGTAGCTAACAACAATAAAAAAGCACCCATCATGCATGAATTTCATCAATTAACGGCTACTGCGTTAGACGGTAAAACAATTAATTTTAGCGACTTTGAAGGCAAGGTTGTGCTTATTGTTAATACCGCAAGTGAATGTGGTTTTACTAAGCAGTACGAGTCGCTACAAACTCTTCATAGTAAGTACGCGAAAAACGGATTGGTTATTATTGGTTTTCCATGTAATCAATTTGGTCAGCAAGAGCCAGGCGACGCGACGCAAATACAACAAGGCTGTTTAATTAATTACGGGGTAAGCTTTTTAATGGCCGCTAAGGTGGATGTAAACGGTCGTCACGCCCACCCTGTATTTAGGTATTTAAAATCGGCCTTACCCGGCTTTTTAACACGCAAAATAAAGTGGAACTTCACTAAGTTTTTGGTAGCGCCCGATGGCACACCTATCAAGCGCTATGCGCCTTTTACAAAACCAGAAAAGCTAGAAACCACTATTCAACAAGCACTCGCTAAATTTAGTACATAATAAGTAATAAAGAGGCATAAAGCCTCTTTATTGCCAATGTTTAGCCTTTAAACATGCGTAAACGCACATTCAAACCCTAATAAAAAGGCGCATTATTTTAGCTAGCACAATTTAGTCTATGTAATCGTTTAAGTCGTCTTCACCTAGATTTTTACGCAAACGTTTTTGCTCAAGGTAATCTTCCAACTTCTTTTTCACCTTTTGCTTTTTTTTGTCATGCTGATTACGCCCGACCATTTCGTACTCGTCTTCAACAAAATCATCATCTAGCGCATCGTAACTAAATGTCTTACCCACAACCCACTCCATAAAGTGTTTGAGACCAACTCAGGTTTATTCCTGCACTTGGTAAATTAAAAAATGTTTAGCGCTAAAATACGAACAAATTAGCACCAAAATAAAGCCACGTGACTATCGTAAATAGCCTTCATGTCAATATTGTGAATAAATAGCGCTAAATTAATAAAGTGGAAAGTGAGAGTTTTTTATCGTTTCGACAAATAAAATTTATCATTTATTTATTTTTAGTGTTTTTGACTAAAAAGTAGTTTATTTATTAAAATTAAAAATCATTAAAAACACACAAATTTCATAACCTACTGTTTTAAAATAAAAATAAATAATGGCACCAAACTTGTTAATACTTAGCTGTCATCAACAATTATTAGAGAATAAACATGAAAAATTTACTATTAGTAAGCGCTTTAATTTGTACACCCGCTGCAATGGCACATAACGATAACAATGCGGGTATTTCGTTTAGCAATGAACAGTGCAATGTAGAGTTTAAAAACGATGTACGCATTAAACCTAGCGAATTAGAAATTTTTACCGCATCTAATCAATTCATGCGCTTTAACAGCAATGGCAACTTAACTATAAATGGCGAACAAGTATCCATTAACAGCGAGCAGCGCCAAGCGCTTACCCAGTATTCAGACAACTTACGTACGCAGCTACCTGAGGTCGCTAATATTGCCCTAGACGGAGTAAAAATAGCCGGTGTAGCATTAGAGGAAGTAGCCAACGCATTTAATATTGATGGCCTTGATGACTTATCTGGCCTGATGGACGATATAAGACTTGAAGTAGAAAACACCTTTTATCAACAAGGTACGTTTGTAATGGGCCAACAAAGCTTTAATCAATTTGGTGAAAACTTTGAACACCAATTTGAGGAGCAAATAGAAACCGTGGTTGAGTCTGCCGTTATGCAATCAATGGGCAGTATTTTAGTTGCTTTAGGCTCTGAGCTGCTTGGTTCGGGTGGAGATATGGATGCATTTGAGCAACGCATGGAAAATATGGGCGCGCAAATAGAAGAAAAAGTAGAACTGCATGCCAGTGCGCTTGAAAAGCGTGCCAACTCTTTATGCGACAGCTTTGCCAACATAGCACAGCAAGAAGAGCAATTAGTAGCGCAGTTACCGCAGCTAAAAGGCTACGAGTTATTTACCATTAAACAAAATTAATACACCGCACCGTATTTAACATCCCTTTAGCAGCACTTGTATATTAGGTGCTGCTTTTTTATTCTTTTAGCGTGTGAGCCAGCGCACCTAACGTGGTAATAGCCTGCTCTATTTTTTCGCTCCACTGCACCCCGTAACTTAGCCTAATACAGCTTTTATACTTATTACTTGCTGAAAAAATAAGTCCGGGGGTTATGCTAATACCAGCTTCTAGCGCCAGTAAAAATAACTTTTGACTGTCTACCCCTTGGCCTAAATCAAGCCAAATAACACACCCACCTTTAGGGTCACTAATACGCGTATTTTTAGGCATCGCGTTTAATAAGCACCACCGCATGCGCTCTTTGTTATTACGTAAGCGCTGCCTAAGTACTTTTAAATTACGGTCATACTCACCACTGGCAATAAACTCAGAAAGCGTCCACTGATTTATTAGTGAGGCAGAGCAACTTAATGCACGCTTATGCCGGCGCGCTTGTCCAGCAAACTTGCCAGCTATTAACCAACCAACTCGATAACTTGGCGCAGCCGTTTTTGAAAACGAGGCGCAGCTGATCACAAGCCCCTTTTTTGAATACGCTAAAGCGGGCGTGCCACGCTTGGCAGTAAAGTGCAGATCACCGTACACATCATCTTCTATAAGAACAACATTATGTGACTCTATTAAGTCCACCATTTGCATGCGGCTTTCATCGCTCATAAAGCTGCCAACCGGGTTATTTATTGCGGTCGAAAATAAGCATGCTTTTATATCATGTTGCTCAAGCGCTTGAGCTAAGTCGTTAAGCCAAATACCATTGTCGGGGCATAGCGGAATTTCAAGCGCCTTTAATCCTAAGCTCTCTATTAGTTCAATAATGCCGTGATAACACGGGGTTTCAATTGCAACCACATCGCCGGGCTTAGTAACACACTTAAGTGCGATAGCCAGCGCCTCTTGCGCGCCATTGGTGATCACCAGTTCATCTATATTTACACCAATACCAAAGCCTAAGTATCTATGCACTAATTGCTTTTTAAGCGCAGCAAAACCATCAATAGGGCCATAATTAATAACACTCGCCCCAGCAATTGTCATAACCCGACGCATGGTACGGGCTAAAGCTTTATCGGTAGGCGCGGCAGCAACGGGATTGGCAATACCAAAGGCAATTACATTAGGTTGATGAATAGCGCTGTATACCTGCTCTATTAATGCTTGTTTATTTACAGTGACAGGCTCACGGCTTAGTTTTACACGCTTTGGCAGACTGTAAACCGTATTAAGCACCGTTAAAAAGTAGCCCGATTTTTCACGTGCCTCTACTACCCCTTGATCTTCTAACGCTTGATACGCTTGCTTAACCGTCGGAATGCTAATATTTAAGTTACTGGCCATTTTACGAAGCGAAGGAAGCTTTTCCCCTGGTAGTAATACCTTTTGCGCTTGCATGTCTTTAATTAGCTCAATAACTTGTTGGTATAAAAACTCGGCTTTTTGCTTATTGGCAGCTGGCTGCATATCTCGCCTCAAATCTGTATAGGTTACATTTATACTTTTCTGTATATGGTAAGTATACAGATAGACTCTAAAATAACCACTCAATCGGTTTTTTAGAGGTTTGCCATGAAAAGCGCAGCGCTATATCTCACAACAGTGTTAATTTGGGGCTCTACGTGGCTCGCGATTTCGTTTCAGCTAGGCGATATTGCTGTGGAGCTTTCTTTGTTTTATCGCTTTGCCATAGCAGCTGCATGTATGTGGCTATTTGTGGCCTACAAAAAGCCTAATATGCGATTTTCGTTAATCGATCATGGCTTTTTTGCTTTATTGGCCATTTCTAACTTTGGCTTAAATTATTTGCTTTTGTATTGGGCACAAAACTACCTCTCATCGGCAATGGCCTCTATTGCATTTTCAATGTTGCTAATAATGAACATAGTCAACACCCGTTTATTTTTTGCAAAGCCCATTGCCAGACGTATTTACTGCGGCGCGCTAATCGGCGTGGTGGGTATTATTTGTCTGTTTTGGCCGCATTTACAGCAATTCGACTTGAGTAATGGGGCGTTGGTCGGGTTACTACTTGCCCTTGGGGGTACCTTTGTGGCTTCATTGGGCAATATGATTAGTGTACGTAATTCTAATCGTCAAATAGGTGTGCTGCAGGGTAACGCATGGGGCATGTTATATAGCGCAGTAGGTTTAGCCGTTTATGTATTAATAAATGGTATAACGATCAGTTTTAGTGCCCCTACCAGCTATTGGCTGTCGCTGTTGTATTTATCGGTTTTTGGCACTGTGATTGCGTTTGGCTGCTATTTTGCCTTGTTAAAAAACATTGGCCCCGAAAAGGCAAGCTACGCCATAGTGCTGTTTCCGTTAGTGGCCGTTGCATTAAGCAGCTTTTTTAAAGGCTTTGAATGGCATGCAAACACCTTTGCCGGCTTTAGTTTAGTACTACTGGGTAATGCAATTGTACTTACCCCCACAAAAAGAATTAACGCCTTTTTAGCAAGCCGCAGCGTTGCTAAAAATGGCTCCGTCCCCAGTTAGAGGCGTTTTTAACGCACTAACACAAAAGCGCCTACCCTACTGTAGGCGCTTTTTTATTGGTATATGAAAATTAATAGCCTGCTCCTGGATAGCAATAACCGCGGGCGTAACACCTACTAGCTCGCCATCGGCCTCAATTAATAAATCTCTAGTATTAATACGCGCCTGTTTGAGTTGGCTATAAGTAAGCTTTTTTAAAGTATGGTGGCGCTTAAAAATTAATTTAATAAAGCTATATAAATGATCAACAAGACTACCCGCTTGCATTTGGTAGCAATCAAGCAGTCCATCATCAATTTTAGCCCTAGGTGCTATTTTAATGCCGCCACCAAAATACTGAGAGTTCGCAAATACAGTTATTAAATTTTGATAGTTACATTGCTTATTTAAAAATGCTCCATTTAGTGTGCTTGCTTTGTAAGTAAAGAGCGATTTAAAACTCGTCCACTTATAGCGCCAAGCTGACATGCTTTGTAAATGACCCAACTGCTTAATTACATGAGCATCAAAACCAACACCAGCCACATTAATAAAGTAACGAGTATTAATTTTACCTACATCAATTAAGTGTGTGGGGGCATTAAAAATAGCGTTTTGCCACTGTTTAGCTGTGCAATGAAAGCGACGCGCAAAATCGTTGCCCGTACCACAAGGTAATATTGCCAAACTACATGCACTGTTAATCACGCCATTAAGTGCCAAATTAAGCGTGCCATCGCCTCCAATAGCCACTGCTATTTGGCTTTTTTGTGCATTCAATTTAACGTTTGCTAAGTCGTACTCAAAATTACCTGTCGTTTTAACCGTAATATAGAGAATATTTTTCTTCTGGCATGTTTTTTTAAGCCAATCGAGGTGATCTAACACCACACTTTTTACGCTCGGTTTAACTATTATTAACAACTGCAAGTAATTTATCTCCTATTAGCCAGCACACCAGCATAAATAAGAATTAAGTTAAAATTAATTTATCTGAATAATTAATCATAAAAGTGCGTAAAAATTTACTAAAAACATTAAAAAATACAAAAAACACTTATAAAACAAATTAAAACTTAGTTCCCCTGATTAAATAACTATGCAAAATGGGCACTTATTAGTTTTAATTAAAAACAAAACAATGCAAATTCAGATAAAAATAACTAATAGCCAAGCCTTAGTTTATATTGTTGTATTTTTAAACAAAAAAGAGTCAAAATGCTCGCGATTTAAACACATACACCTTGGAGCAAAGACATGAACCCAATAAACACCCTAAACCAAAATGCAGCAGCCCACGTTGGCGTAAAACCAACTAACCGTAAAGCTAAAATGCTTGCTAAATTAAACCGTATGGGCAAAAAGTTAGCATTAAACAGCGCCGCGCAATACAAATAATCAATCTTGTTATGATTATTAAGCAGGGGCAGTAAACAACTAACCACTATTGAAAGCGCTTCTTTAGCTCCCTTAGTTTGCTGCCACCCTTTAATTTTTAGTTTAAATCCTTCTAATTTCCCTCTATTTACAAAAAAAACCGCAATTACGCCTACTTTTTAAGCAAACAGTTTATTTGCTATTTACACGACGGTATCACCTAAGTATTATTCTGCGTCACGGAGAGATGGCAGAGTGGTCGAATGCACCGGTCTTGAAAACCGGCATAGGTTTGTAGCCTATCTAGGGTTCAAATCCCTATCTCTCCACCACTATTTAATTAATGGTATGAATAAACTACCGTTAATACAATCTGTTATGCGTTGGAGAGGTGTCCGAGTGGCCGAAGGAGCTCCCCTGCTAAGGGAGTATAGAGTTTGTAGCTCTATCGAGGGTTCGAATCCCTCCTTCTCCACCATTTCTTATTAAAAACCGCTTAGTTGCGGTTTTTTTGTGCCTGAAATTTAACAACCCATGTATCCAAGGAGGGTGAGAGTCCTCGCTAGGGTTCGATAAAATGTCTGGAACACTTTAAGCCGCCGCAGGCGTTGCAAAGCAATTAATTACATGGATGTAATTAAGCTAATCCCTCCTTCTCCACCATTTCTTATTAAAAACCGCTTAGTTGCGGTTCTTTTGTGCCTAAAATTTAACAACCAATGTATCCAAGGAGGGTGAGAATCCTCGCTAGGGTTCGATAAAATGTCTGGAACACTTTAAGCCGCCGCAGGCGTTGCGAAGCAATTAATTACATGGATGTAATTAAGCTAATCTCTTCTTCTCCACCATTTCTTATTAAAAGAGGTGAATCAAAACACATTGAATACACTGGGTAGTTACGGCATTATTAATAACAACTCCACTAACGTAAGTTTAATTATGTTTCGTTTAATTGCACCTTTAATAGGCCTTGTGGCTTTAAGTACACACGCAGCCCAAGACATTACGGTTTATAAATGCACAATTAAAGGAGTCGCTACATTTAGCCAAACACCCTGTGCTGACAATGCAGAAGTTATTAAGCTAAAACAGCCACTAGTTGCCGATAAGTACGGCAATAATGCAAACTCACCCGCAATGCCTGGTGCCTCTGTAGATAACTACATTGAGATTAAAAAAATTGATCGTGAAATTAAACGCCACCAGCTTACTATCAAAAACTATAAAGAAGACTTAGCCGACGCCAAACAACAAGCCAGCTATGTTACTCAAGATCAAGCTAATAGAATGGGCGCCGAATCAATAGCCGATGCGATAGCCACTAAAACTACGGCGATTCAAAAACGCTATAACGCCTTAATTAGCGCAGTAGAGCAACAAATCTCTATTTTACAGCAGCAAAAACAGCAGCTGAGCAAACAACCTTAACTGCTAAATAAGCAGTTTACAGGTTGCGCAAGGTACACTTTTTACAACATATATTAAAAAATACCGCAAATAACATACTGTTCGCTATACTGATATTTAAAATTAAGTACTTTTAAAAAGTCAGGGAGCTATGTGAAAAATTTTAACTCAAAATATCATTCAGTTATCTTTTACATAATTTTTTCATTAGCGTACTTTTTAATTGGTATTTCACTCACTAAACTCGCCTTTAATACTCAAATTATCCCGGTATGGTTGCCTGCAGGCATTGCCTTAGTTGGATGCTATATGTGGTGGTGGCGCTTCATTCCAGCGCTTTTTATAGCAGCCTTTGCTTTTAACTTTAATATTTTTGACAGCACAGCTCACGATATGGTGTTGGTTGGCAATACCTTCAGCCAAGCCATGTATATTGCTATTGGCATTGTATTGCAGGCAATGGTGGGGGCTGGTTTACTTAAATATTGGCTTGGACACCCGCTGTATTTTAAAAAACGCGCAAGTATCATTTATTTTATTTTTGTTGTGGGCATTGCGGTTAGTTTAATTTCAGCAAATTTTGGGGTTTTTGCGCTGAGCCAATTTAACTCCGCATACGATATTAAAGATCATTGGCAAAATGTGTTATTTTGGTGGCTAGGAGACTCATTAGGCGTAATTATTGCCACTCCTCTGCTATTGGTGCTTACTCAGTTTAAGGGGCAAAATAGGCCTATATCGCCGCTGCCTACGTTAGCGGTATGTAGTATTTTATTTGTATCTGTTGCAGTAACTACTCAGCTTTATAACCAAGAAAACAGACAAAATACCGTTAAAGTCGCCGAGCGAGAAGCTCACATTATTGAAAATAGCTTATATCGCTACATCAACCAAAGTTTAATAGCGGTGCAAAGCTTAGCCAGCCAAGTACAATCTAACCCTGATTTAAACCAACAAGACTTTTACGCCTACGCCAGCGAGTTACTGGCACAGCATTCGTTTATTAAAGCGCTTTCGTGGAATCAAAAAATAGCGCAAAGTGAGCGAGCTTCGTTTACCCAAGAAGTTGCCGATATATACCACCTAGACTTTGAAATTGTCGGCGAGCCCCTTGAGCCAGACGATCCTATGGTCATCGTTAAATACATTGCTCCTTTTAATGGCAACCAAAAAGCGGTTGGTTTTAATGTGTATTCAAACCCAGACAGAAAAGCATCGCTAGTAAACCCTGCAATTAGGTATCAGCCAGTCAGCACTAAAATTATTCAGTTAGTGCAAACAGCTGAGCCTGAGCCTGCCTATCTGCTATTTGCCCCCGTGTACGAACAACAACAGCAAAAAGCTATTATAAAGGGGTACGCAACAGGTGTGTTTTTAGTGCGTAATATTATTGAGCAAGCGATTAACGAGCAACAATCAGAGATGTTTTCTATTGCGCTCTATGAAGATGTAAATAAGCCCGCATTTTATAGTAACTACGGCAAAAGTTTAAATATTGCTCAGGGCAGCCGTGTTATGAAACTAAAACTCAGCTTTGGTGGGCAAATATGGAATGCACATTTAGCCTTAAAAGAAAAATACCTTGCCCCCCATAATAACCAATTAACACTGTATTTAATGGCCTTGCAATTGGTGGTATGCGCTTTAATTTTAATTGTTTTACTGCTTTTTAATCAGCAACAAATTGCCCTTACCCGAAAAGTCGCAGAGCGCACCCATTCGCTTGCGCAAGCTAAAAAGCAATCTGACTTAGCTAATCAGGCTAAAAGCCGATTTTTAGCCAATATGAGCCATGAAATACGCACACCATTAAATGCAGTTATTGGCTTTTCATCATTAGCGCGCAAAGAAGACAACGCACACACTCTTATTGGTTACTTAGACAAAATAAACTCTTCATCTAAAAGCTTACTAAACCTGATTAACGACATACTTGATATTTCAAAAATTGAATCACATAAGCTTAAGCTAGAAAGCACAGCGTTTGACCTTCATGCAATTATAAAGCGTATTAACACAATGTTTGAGGCCAGTGCAGCCAATAAAGGCATTGGCTGGCAGGTTAGCAGTCATCTTCCGGTAGATACTTGGTATGTAGGCGACCCTTTACGCTTTGAGCAAGTAGTGCTAAACCTTTGCAGCAACGCAATAAAATTTACAGAGCAAGGCAAAGTAAATGTAGACTTTGGCGGAGAGTTTATCAGTACTGACAAAGTTAAAATTACCGTAACCGTTACAGATACGGGTATTGGCATAAAGCCTACCCAGCAGTCCAAGCTATTTAGTGCCTTTACCCAAGCAGACGACTCAACATCAAGGCGATACGGTGGCACAGGCCTGGGCTTAACTGTCGTAAAAGAGCTCAGTAAATTAATGGGCGGTAACGTCACATTACAGAGCGAACCAAACGTTGGCTCTACGTTTAAATTTGACGTTGAGCTTCGCACCAGCCCAGTACAAGAGCAAGCCGAGCTTGTATACTCGGGTACTAAATTGGCGGCCTTAAAAGTGCTAGTAGCAGAAGATAACCCCGTAAACCAAATGGTAATTAAAGCCATGCTAGGCTCATTAGGTATTGTTGCCCATCTTGTCGAAAATGGTGAAGCGGCAGTAGATATAGCAAAAGAGCAACACTTTGACTTAATTTTAATGGACTGCCAAATGCCAATAATGGATGGTTACAGAGCCACCGCCCTAATTAGGCAATTTAAAAGTGAGGTAGAGTTGCCCATTATTGCGCTGACCGCCGATGTTATGCCTGAGGATAAAGCCCATGCTCAAGCCGTTGGTTTTAATCAGCATCTTGCAAAACCGCTAGAACTGGTTAAGCTAACCGCGTGCTTAGCCCAATATGCCGAAATTGAAGAGCCCTAATACAATAATGCGCTAAATAAATGCACTTGTGTTAACTTAGTTTAAAACGCCACCACCCACGATAAAGCAGCCCAAGGTAAGCAGTAATGGCCACTTTTACCCACCAATGGTTTAGTGATATTAACCAAATAGACGTACACGAATGGACTCGTTTATTCGGTAATGAACCTTTTACCCGCCATGCATTTTTATATGCATTAGAGCAAAGCCACTGTGTAAATAAAGAGACAGGCTGGCAGCCTCAGCACTTAGCGGTTTATGAAGCTGATAAATTAGTCGCACTCGCTCCTGGGTATTTAAAAAGCCACTCTTACGGAGAGTATGTTTTTGATTGGGCATGGGCAGAAGCCTACGAGCAACACGGATTAGCCTATTACCCTAAATGGCTAAGTGGTGTGCCTTTTAGCCCCATTGAAGGCCAGCGTATTGCCATTGCACATACGAATACACAAAGCGTATACGAGTACATAAAAAAGCAATTAAATTTAACGAGTGTGGAACAAGGTTGGTCTGGCTGGCATGTTAACTTTTGCCCAAAGGTTCAAGCTCAAGCCCTGTGTACTGACGATATAATGCAGCGCGTAGGCGTACAGTTTCAATGGTTTAATAAAGGCTTTAAAACCTTTGACGATTTTTTAAATACACTCACCGCACGCAAACGAAAAACGCTAAAAAAAGAGCGAGCTAAAATAGCACAGCAAAATATTACCATTGAATGGCTGCAAGGCTCGCACCTCAGCCCTGAAACAATGCAGCTATTTTGTGAGTTTTATCAGCGTACTTATTTAAAACGTTCTGGGCATTTAGGGTATTTAAATATTGAGTTTTTTACTTTATTACAGGCACTAATGGGCGATCAGCTAATTATTATGCTTGCCAAAAAAGACAACAAAATAGTGGCAGCAACTCTAAGCTTACAAGGTGAAAACACCTTATATGGCCGCTATTGGGGCGCCAGTGAAGAAATAGACTCTCTTCATTTTGAGCTGTGTTACTACCAAGGGATTGAATTTGCGATTAAGCATAACTTACATTGCTTTCACTCCGGCGCTCAAGGTGAGCATAAGATACCTCGTGGGTTTGAGCCTGTTTTTACCTACTCTAGCCACTATATTGTTGAACCCGACTTTAGAGCAGCAATAAACGACTACCTAAAGCGAGAACGCCAACATATGACAATTTATAAAACGCAGTGCGCTGATTTACTGCCGTTTAAAAACCAATAACTGATTGTTAGCTGGCATAGCTGTATCACTTATGAGTGTAAGGCCTGCTTGTGTTGCTAATTGCTCTATGGCCTCAAAATCACGAATGCCGCTAAATGGGTCACGCTGTGTTAAAAAGCGATCGAACTCTTTATTGCTTGCACTTGTAAACTGCCCTTGGTATTTGAAAGGGCCATAAATACACACTACACCTTGGCTTGCTAAGTGCGTTGAAACCCCTTTAAAAAATTGCTCAACCAACTGCCAACTTACAATATGAAACGTATTTGCTGTGTAAATGGCATCTACGTTATTTACCGGCCATGCATAGTTCAAATCAAGTTCAAGAGGGCCGTGTAAATTAGTTAAATTTGCCTCCTTAAGCCATAAATTTATGCCCTCATGGTTTATACGGCGATCACTTGTATACCACTGTAAATGCGGTAATTGCTCAGCAAAAAACACACTATGCTGCCCCGTACCCGAGCCTACTTCGAGTACCGATTTTGTCTTATTAAAAGCCGTTTTAAGCACTTCTAAAATAGGACCCTTATTGTTTTCACACGCTTGTGAGAAAGGTTTGATCATGACCTGCACCAATATTGAAACTTATTGCACAACATTAACGCAAAAAAATGGCACTGAACAATTAAAGTTTTATAGATACTTTATAAAAGTGAGTTAATTCATGGCACTAAAATAAAAATAAGGCGATGGTATGTATTATGCTTTAATTAAATCAACCCTAAGTAGGGTGTATTACCAATATTAAATACGAGGATAAAATTATGCATACTCCCCCTTACACCGCTGTAGACGCTGTGGTCTCAGTGACAGAAAAAAGCACCGAAAAACCAAGTAGCACCTGTGATAGTAGAGCCACTGTAATCGACTTACTTTCTCACTGTAACCAAAATCAACAGGCGCTAAAAAAACATGAAACAGACCAAATATTCATTCTTGGCTATAATTGATACTCAATTAAACGCTGCAAATAATTTTTATAATAACTGTTTACACTGAAACCGATTAAATGTAATGATAACTATTATCGTTAACTTAAATCGGTTTTTTTATGTCTCCCTTTCAGGCATTACAGCCTTATCATCATGAACTTGCTTGTAACTGCTTACGCCCGGGCTTACATGCGCCTATGGTGGTAGCTCACTACATAGAAACCGCTTTAAACGTTGCTAAAAGCTTTGAAAAACAGCGTAACCCCTTACTACAAGAGTTATATTTATTACGCACTCACCATGAAATTATCAATAAAATGTGCGACCCTCTAATACACAATGCCATTCGTAAGCAGTGCCTTGAGCAATTATATAAACCCTTATTGGCATTAAAACGCTTTTACTATGCACATAACGATACTGAAAAATTTTTAAAACTTGAGCGCGAAGCTCGCGTACTCAGTCACGAATTTAACCCTTTTTAAGGAGCGACTTATGAGCAATTTTAGAACCGAATCCGACAGCATGGGTGAATTACAGGTCCCTAGTGATGCGCTATACCAAGCGCAAACCCAGCGTGCAGTTAACAACTTTGCTATTAGCGGCTTAACTATGCCAAAACAGTTTGTAACAGCGTTTGCATACATTAAACAAGCAGCAGCACAAAGTAACTTTGAGCTAAATCACTTAAGTAAAAGTAAAGCCAACGCTATTGAGCAAGCATGCCAACAAATTATTGATGGCGAGCATTACGAGCACTTCCCGGTTGATATTTTCCAAACTGGCTCAGGCACCAGCTCGAACATGAACGCTAATGAAGTTATCGCAACGCTTGCAACCCGCATTGGTAATGAGCCAATTCACCCCAACGATGATGTAAATATGGGGCAAAGCTCTAACGATGTTGTGCCTACAGCCATTGCACTAAGTAGTGCTATTAACGTGGTTTATGAATTACTGCCATCTCTTGAAAAACTATCGCAGAGTTTAGAGCAAAAAAAGGCAGACGTTGGCAAAATAGTTAAAACAGGCCGTACGCATTTAATGGATGCCATGCCCGTTACGTTTGAGCAAACGCTAAGCGCGTGGCAATCACAAGTAAATAATGCAGCCTCAGGCATTCGCCATAGCTTAGAGCGAGTATGTGAGCTTGCCCAAGGCGGGACAGCTGTTGGCACGGGTATTAATGCTGATGGCGAATTTGCCTCAAAGTTTGCTAAAAACTTAAGCGCTAATGTGGGTATAAGCTTTAAGCCAAGCAGTAACTTTTTTTACAATATTGGCTCGCAAGATGCCATTGTAGCGCTCTCAGGTCAGCTAAAAGTGCTCGCTGTAGCACAAATGAAAATAGCCAATGACTTACGCTGGATGAACTCAGGCCCACTTGCCGGGCTTGGCGAAATAGAGCTTGAAGCACTGCAACCAGGCTCATCGATTATGCCGGGTAAAGTAAACCCGGTGATCCCAGAAGCGGCAGCC
>NZ_AUTO01000080.1:0-5954 GCF_000498055.1 Pseudoalteromonas sp. TB51 | reverse complement strand
GCCAAGCCGGTAATTTTGAGCTAAACGTAATGCTACCTGTTATTGCGCACAATATTTTACAAAGCATTGAGTTACTTGCTAATAGCGCCCAAGCATTGGCAGATAAAGCCATTGCGAGTTTTAAAGTAAACCAGCCCAATATTGATAAAGCACTGGCCAAAAATCCAATTTTAGTGACAGCGCTTAATCCGGTGATCGGTTACGAAAAAGCAGCCAAAATAGCTAAGCAAGCCTACAAAGAAGCCCGCCCAATTATTGATGTCGCAGAGCAAGAAACCGACCTTCCACGCAGTGAATTAGAAACACTGCTTAACCCCACTAAACTTACCCAAGGCGGTTTATAAAGATAAATCTAAAACGGCTTTAATTACTTGATAATATAGTTTTTATTGCCGTTAAAAATGCACCGTGTATGATAGTGATGAATAATTCATCACTATCAAGGTTTGTTATGCGTACTCCACTGTTAGCCCTACTTTTACCACTTTGTTTAACTGCATGCCTCGAAACAACATCGCAAGATGCACCAACTAACTCGGTGAACGAGCTTAAAGAAGTACCGCATAAAGAAGTACCTCAACAAACCAGCAGTGAAAACAAGCACAAAAACCCTACTGATGCATCGCAACCCATAAAAACCGCTTTAAAAGCAGTATCACTTAACGACATTAAAACCGCAAAAAGCGAGCTTAATACGTTAATTGCCAATACACAGTGCGATACCTCTGCACAATGTAAGGTTATGCCTGTAGGAAGCAAAGCTTGCGGCGGACCAAGTGATTATGTTGTTTACTCAACAAAATCAGCTAAAGAGGGGCAAGTCAGTTCGCTTGCAAAGCAAATAACAACGCTTGAAAAAGCCTACAACACACAAAATGAAATGATGAGCACGTGCCAGCATTTAACTTCGCCAAGCACGCAGTGTGTTGAAAATAAATGTGTTAAACTTGAAGGTTCAGCGGTAAGTGTATTTTAAGGACAAGGTTATGAGTTGTTTACCATCAGCAATTAAATTATCAATTGTGAGTGTTGCCACCAGCGCTATGCTATTACTTAGCGGCTGTGCAAGCACATCATCAAGTACTGAGCAAAATCAGAATTTGTCTGACTTGAACTACGATCTTAATAACATTGTTAGTGATAATAGTTGCACCGCGAGCTTTCAATGTAAGGTACTCGAAGTAGGTGCACGAGCATGTGGTGGGCCAAGTAAGTATGTTGTGTATTCAACGCTTAATACCTCTCAAGAGCACGCCGAAGAAGTTGCCCAAAAAATTACACAACAACAAAAAGCGCAAAACAAAGCGCAAGGTTTAACCGATTGCTCACCGGTACTTGAGGTACAAACCCTGTGTATTAATCAGCAATGCCAGGCATTTGATATAAAATAGCGCAAACGCCAATTTCAGCGTTAACCTATAAAAGGTATTAACGCTGAAATAACCACCACCAACACCACACAAATTCCTGCTTTAACAATATATTTCATTGGCATTTCTTTTTTTACCCAGTACGCATAAATAAATCGCACAAAGTAACTTGCAGCTGTGCCAAATAAAGCAAAAATAATTAAGTAAGCAATTAAAATAATATTCATATAAATCTAAATTAACTACTTAGTGTTTTTTTTAGTATGAGCAATTAATAACTCTGCTACTTGTTGCTTTACGGCTCGCTTATCATCACTTTGGACATTAAACCGCGTTGCAAGTTGGGCTATTTCATCATCGTTTAAATTAAACGATAGGCGCTGACGTGTTTTTTTAGACTTTACATCTAAGCCTAAAATTTTACGGATCATATCTGAGGGCGTAAGCTCTTGGTCAATGGCCTGCTTTTTTATCGACTTTTGTACTTCGCTGCTTAAATCAAATGCCATTTGTGTGGCACGCACGGCTTGCTCTTGACGTAACCATTTGTCTTTAGCATCACTCACTTCGCATCTCCTGGAAACAAGTCGACTATATCGGTAATTGGGCGTGTTAGCGTTAGTGACACTTCGGTCTCACCGCCATCCCATATTTCAATATTTAAGCCATGCCCTTCGTCTGGCGATGCTAAGCAAATCATTTCACAAGGTTCGCCACCCTCTTGCTCATAGCGCGGTAATGACTGGCCACGAAAATCTTTGTTATGGAAATAGCACACATAAGGCGATTCACTTTGCTGATAGCTTTTAGCTAAAAACTGCATAAACTGCTCTGGCGTATTTTGCACCTGTATATGGGTTAACGACTCTTCATCAAAAATACGTGCAAATTCGTCTAGCCCAAATATTTGCTCTACGTCGTCACGCTGAATTTTGATTGAAAAATTAGCCCACTGCTCGCCATCATCTTGCTCAATTTGTAAAAATACCACCTGTCCGCTGTTCGTCTCAAGCACAAACTCAGTATCACTACTGTGTTGATATTGATAGGTTTGAATATCAATAACACGCAGCGTTTGCCCTTTTAACCACGACGGATACGCAAATGAATCGATAACGCTAAACATGTCACCTTTTTTAAGCTCACTTGCATGGTTAAGCTGACGTTCTGGCTCTTTTTTAGATTTGAAAAAATTAAACATAATGAGGCATCCCTTAAGCAAAAAAGGTAACTAAGCCACGCTTAATTACCTTTTATTATAAATGTACGAACTATTAGCCGTTTTGCTTGGCTTTAATGCGCGCTAAAATATCAGCACTTTTTGGGCTTGTATCGCCAATACCGGCTTCAGCCATTTTTGCTTTTAAATCGTCGCCATTTGTATCTGACTCAAGTTGCTTAGCAGCGCCTAACTGGTCACTACGATCTTGCTGGCGTTGTTTAATACGCTCAAGCGACTGACGGGCCGATGTCATAGACGAGCTATTAGTATTAAGCGTGCTGTTAACCGCCATTGTTGCTTGCTGTACGCTTTCTGTGGTTTTAACCATAGTAAGCTGACGCTGGTTTTCTTTAATTGACTTTTCAGCGTCTTTAACTTGTTGTTTAAGCGCTACAATATGATTGCTAAAACCTGCTAATACTTGCTCGTTTTCAGCTTTTTCAGCTTCAAAGTCGCCAATTTTTTCGGCAATTTCTAATGCTAAGGCTTCGTTACCTTTTTCAAGTGCTTGGCCTGCATATGCTTCGTGCTCAGCAATTGATGCATCAACTGCGCTAATTTTACGCTTAGTTTGCATTTCTTTAGCCATTACTTCTGTAAGGCTCTTTTTAGCACGATTAAGTGCATTTTGCGCATCTGCTATTTCTTGTTCAAAAATACGAATGCCGTTTGCATCTACAATTGCTTCGCCCGCTTCACGCGCGCCGCCACGTACTGCTGTAAATAATTTTTTTAATATACTCATAATCTTAACTCCACTAACTAGTTACTAATCGTTTAAATACAAGGTCACGGCTTCTAGTGCGTCAATAGCGTTGTCAGCTAGTGTCACTAGTTCGTGGGTAATATCATCTAATGATGAATTTACCGACAGTGCACCAAAAATCGCGTATTTGTTATCGATTTTAGCAAATGCACTCAGTGGAATTGGCACGTTTAAACGTAGTAGTGTTTCGTTTAACTCGTTGCGTAATTCACTTTTTACTTCATCTTCGCCAAACAAGTAGCTAATACATAACAACTGCTCTTGTGTTTGCGTAACAAAAATTGGAAGTTCATCGTTTCCATCAACTATGACTTGTAAAACATCTTGCTCACCAGGGTTGGCAATCAAGAAAGACTCAAAGTTAGCGCCTTCTGTTTCAAAAGAAGCTAATTTTATTGAAAGTTCATTTAATTCCATGTCTCTGCCTTTTTGCTGTTTGACATATTATGTCTGAGTTAAGATTCGCATGGCCGACATATTATGTCAACCATGTTTTATTAATTTTTATACAATTCGCTTTCTATCTGCCACGCATTACGGTAGTAATCATATAGCTGGCCCGAACCTAACCTATTGACCTTAATACTTTTAACTTGTTCAAAATACTGGTTAGGAAATACAAAGCTGGCTAATAAATATTCTTTACTTACCCACCTTGATGGCACCGGCATAGCGCTTATATTTTTAATTCGCCCACTGGCTGGTNCCCGCCGCTTTTACCGTTTTAGCAATACTTAAAAATGCTTTTTTGGCATGATAAGGCGAGGTAGACTGCACAGCCATTGCGCCATCGGAAGCTAACAATTGACGTACATGGTTATAAAAATAGTCGCTGTACATTTTGTTTAAATCGGGATGATTAGGGTCCGGTAAGTCAATTAAAATAGTGTCAAATTGCTTACCTTGATCTAGGAGCCTTTCAATCTCTAAAAACGCATCTCCCACAATAATATTGGCGCGTGGGTCTAACATCGATTGTTTATTTAGCGCTAATAACCGCTTACTTATAGACTCAGGCGCTGTAAAATCACCGTCTTTATGGCCAAATAAATTAAGCAGCTGTGCATCTAAATCAATTAACGTTACGTCGTTCACTGGCCACTTTAAAACATCTCTAAGGGCAAGCCCGTCGCCACCACCAATAATTAATACGCTATCGTGCCGGTTTGATGCGAGCATTGCCGGATACACCAGCATTGAATGATATATTTGCTCATCAATACTCGAGAACTGTAAACGCCCATTCAAATACAAGTCGGTAATAGGCGCTGGCTGATTTTTACTTAAGCGCTCGGTTAATACTACATGCTGGTATTTAGTTGCTTGTGAGTAAATAACTTTATCTTTATAAAGTACATTACTTAAGCTGTTCATCCAGCTACTTCCCATCACTAAAATAAACCCAAACAGTGCCAGTAACACTATATGGCAAACTAGAAGTGCCTTAGCAAAGCGCACATGAGCATGGTAGCGCCATAAAAAGGCGAGCCCTGCCAGTATATTAAAAAGAGCTGTCCACGCTGCAGCTTGCATTATAGGCATCGCCAGCATAATGCTTACCCAAATAGCCGCACCAATACCCGCGCCAATATAATCGGCACCATAAATAGTGCCTGCATTGTTTTCTAAAAAACGCCCGTACACATGTTGGCGAATACGTGCAATAAGCGGTATTTCCATACCAATAAATAAACCCAGTACTAAACCAAACACATAAGGTAAAAAGCGTGACCACTCTTGCAGCTTTTGAAATACATAGCCATTGAGCACAACATCTGGAGGTAAATTAAAAATACTAGAAAACAAATGAGGAAGTGAATAACTTACAGCAATTACACCGGCTATTGCCAAAATACAGCCCATGCCAACCAGGGCAATAATACTTTCAAGCCAAGCAAAGGCGGTAAAGGCATCTTTAAACCAACGGGCTAAAAATGCGCCTAAGCCCATGGCAACTATCATTGTGCCAATCATGGCATAGATAGCACTCTCTACAGAGCCCAGTACCCGCCCTGCGTAATGCGAAAGTAAGTATTCATAAATAAGGCCGCACCCAGCGAGTACGGCCATAACAGTTATTAGTAAAATATCGTGCCCAAGTAAACGTGATTTACTTGGGCTAGTTGTAGTTGATGACACTGATTATGCGCCTAGTAAGGTTGCCATAGTAATACCCACAGCAAACGACACTGCAGCAGAAATAGCACCTACACCTACATTTTTCTGACGGTTAACTTCATCTGAAATATCACAACCTGATAAAATTATTTTGATGGTGATTAAATGCAAAATGATGAATGCCACTAAACTTACAATCGCGCTAATAGCCCAATAAAGCAGGCTAGCATTAATGTTATCGGCCGCATACGGTGCAATACCTGATGCCGCAGTAATAGCTAAGGCACTTCCTACTAAAAAGCCTGCGTAGCGTATACCTACAGCTAAATTGCCATCAATAATGGCTTGTTGTAAACAATCACCGCTTTTATTGGTACGCTTAAATAATTGTACGCGGTATTGGCTTACAAGCAGTAGTGCAACACTGCCAATAATAAAGGCAGCAATAACGATAGGCAGCCCGTGCCAACCCTCTGTT
>NZ_AUTO01000079.1:0-12348 GCF_000498055.1 Pseudoalteromonas sp. TB51 | reverse complement strand
ATTTATGAGGTGACTCTTAGCGCGTAGCGTTAACATTGAGGCACCTTGCGGAAAGGAAAAAGAAGCACTACGTGCTTGTCATTACTCCTTTGCACCTAATTTGCTTGGTAACCATAGCGTTTTGGACCCACCTGACCCCATGCCGAACTCAGTAGTGAAACGAAACAGCGCCGATGATAGTGTAGCATTTGCTATGTGAAAGTAGGACATTGCCAGGCTCCAAATACAAGAAAGCCCGACTCGAAAGAGCCGGGCTTTTTTACGTCTACAGGAAATTGAAAAAAGCACTCGCAATGAATTCACTTTTAAACCTATCACGTAGGTCGGGCGAGTAAAGCGACACCCGACGCAAAAAAGCATCGATTATAGTTATAGTGTTCTTATCTCACGAGCTGGATTACCAGCAACAACAGTATCCGCCTCTACATTTTTAGTTACTACAGATCCCGCACCAATAACACTGTTATCCCAAAAGGTATGGGCTTGATCTATTATCAAATTTTTTTAGAAAGTCTTTTAAGTATTCTGCTAATTATCAATTGATAGCAAACCCTATAAACTTGCTCCATCTTGTATTTACATACCTTACCAAAGGGGAGAAGAGCATGTCTCATCAAATTATTAAAGACTTACATAACCGTTACACGGCTAAAAAATACGATACGAGCAAACGTATTTCATCGGCGGATCTTGACGTAATTAAAGAAGCTATTCGCTTGTCTGCTTCTTCAATCAACTCTCAACCTTGGAAGTTTGTATTGGTAGAAAGTGATGAAGCTAAGCAGCGTTTGCACGATACATTTGCTAACAAGCACCAGTTTAATCAATTACACGCTAAAGAAGCGTCGCATACGCTGTTATTAGCTTACGATCCTAAGTTTACTAAAGAGAAGTTTGTTAAACGTGTGGATGTTGAAGTGAGCTCTGGTCACTTACCAGCGCAACTGCGTGAAAGCTTTATGGGTGCCTACGCTTTTGCTGAAATGAATACGGATGAAAATGGCTACAATGGCAGCTGGACTAAAGCACAAGTTTACCTAGCACTGGGTAACATTATGCATACACTGGCGCGTTTAAATATTGCATCTACGCCTATGGAAGGTGTTGACCCAGAGTTAATCGGTGAGAAGTTTAGCGAAGAGCTTGATGGCCATATTTGTGAAGTGGCACTTGCAATGGGTTACCCAGTTGAAGAAGAAGATTGGAACTTTGGCAAACCTAAAGCGCGTTTACCTGTTGAAGATATTATAGCGACTGTATAACGTGTTGCTATAAGCTAATTAGCCGAGAGCCTTCTCGGCTTTTTTATTTTTAGAATAAACCATACGCTTGTGTTCCTTCGTCTTCCTGTTGTGCTAAATGATCAGGTCTAAATATTGCGCTAGGGTCTATTAAAACACTGTGTTTTTCGGCTAACTTTATTAGCCCTCGCATCATGCCTTTGGTTTGCGGGTCTATATCAAAGCCTACTTCGGTTAATTTATCGAGTGGCTTAATGTCTTCTTTTTTATAATCTATATTGTCCTCTACTTTATCTACTAGTAATCCGATATGCGGGTTGAGCCCATCTTTAGTAGTAAAAACAATAATAGGTTTATAATCGAGTGTTATTTGCTCTTTTGCCGCATCAAACAGACGTTGTAATTGCATAAAGCTGTTGTGCTTTATACTCGCTAAATATTTACTGGCTTGTTTATAGTCTTGCTCGTTATGAGCACTAACTGCGCGATCTGTAGCTGTTACTAGCGCTTGAAAAGGCTCATCAAGTTTTTCTATGATAGATTTTAGGTCACTGTTGTCAGTTTTAAACTCTTTATAAAATACGGCGATGTTGTGCAGCTGAGTTTTATCGTTTGTTATTACGTGGCTCTGTTGCGCGATGCTTTTTTCAAATTGGCTAAACCAATCATTAAGCGAGGCTTGCCAGGTTCTTAGCTCATTAAGTGCTTTTTTATTACTTTGCTCTGTAGAGCTGCCATTTAAAATAACACCTAGGTCGAACACCGGCGTGGGTGTTTCCATGTAGTCTTTTACACCAATAAAGCTCTTATTGTTATTTGGCAATGTAGTGAGGTTATTATCAAACCGCTCGGTGAGTAAAATATCGAGAATTTTAAGTGAAATGGTTTTACAGCCCACTTGAAAGTTTATGAATTCCATACCTTTATCTTTAATTGCCTTGTAATGCTTTAAGGATAGAACAAAATAGATAAATAGCTTAAAGGTTGTGTGGTTTTTTAATTAGTGACTTAACTGCGAGTTTAAATTGTTGCTCTAAGGCTTTTTTTCCATTTAAGCAATGTTGCTTGATTAGCTGCTCATTACTGTGGTTTTGTAATACCATTTGTATCAGCAAGTGGCGATCTTCACTTTTAGTTGCCATTAGGCAGGATGGGGAGTGGTTAAATAAATACCATAGTTTTGGCGCGGTATTAAAGCGATTTATTGTATTAATTGCAGTGTTTATAGGTGGGCTGGGCGAGCTAGATTCATCGATAAATTTACTTATTAGCTCACTGACTAACTCACTGTCGAGTTGGCTAAAGTGCGTTAATAAACCATAAAACAAATCACTTTTAAATTGCTGAGCTAAGGTATGTAAGCCCTGCGTGGATGTGTTTAATGCTTTAATAACGAGGGCTGAGTGCTCACCCGTGCTTTTATCTCGCTGATAACCTAGCTTTACAGCACTAAAGCCCTGAGATTGCCAAAAACGTAAAAGCCCTGCTGTAGCCCCAAAACTTGCACCTATATACCTACAGGTGGGTGTTAGCTGATGTTGGCAATGCGCTAGCAATGCTTTACCTACGCCTTGTTGGTGCAGGTTAGGTGCAACAGCTATACGAATAACGCGTGCGCTTTGTTTTGTTAAATAGCTTGGCTGTGCGCTTAATTGCGCGAGCGATTGCGCCATTAAATGCCCTTGTGGGCGGCGCTCACCACTGATTACTTGCTTAGCTAGCTCTGCATCCATACCGCCTTCAACTGCTATTAAACACACACCCACAACATGCATGTCGCATCTACTAATAAACAGCCTTTGCGCTGGGGCATCAAGTAATTGGCGTAAATCGTTAACACTGCTCTGGTAATGGGCAAGTGCTAGCAACGCAACTATTTGCTGCAGTAAAGGCTCATTGTCAACGAGTTGCTGTTGAGTGACCTCAATATGCTCAATGCTATTTAAAGCGGGTGGGTATTCGTTATATTGTGCATCTAAAGCAAAGAGTGTGCGTACATGTTGCTCAAGAGGGTCGCCCTTGGCAAAACGTAAAGGCTCTTCTAAGTTTACAATTTTTGCCGCTTTGTAATTTGCTTTAATATGTTGCGTAAAGCGAATGGTATAGCCTCGGCCATTACCCTCGTAACCTACCAAGGTGCTCGCAAATACTATACGCGGGTAGTGCTTTAACATGGTTAACAGTAGCGGGACAGGGATTGCGGCGGCTTCATCGACCAGTAATAAATCACATTGCGGCAACTGATTTAGCAGTGCATCGGGCGCCATGTATTGTAAATTAGCTAAATGTTTTTGCTGAGCCTTGTATTCCACCTGTAAGGTTTTAGCTAAATGCTTAAAACAGCTATGGGTGGCTCTAAATTGTGTTGCGCATACAATGATTTTTTTATCATGTAATGCTGCGGCTGCAAGACCTAGCGCGGCTGATTTTCCTCGCCCTCTGTCGGCATTAATAATTAAAGGCCTGTTCGCACGCCCTGTGGCCACCTTAATTATTTGCTCAACGCACTGTTGCTGCGCCTGATACTCAATTTTATTTGTTACATTGCTTTTGAGCGGCGACTGTTTAAAGACAGTGTGTTCATCAAAGTGTATGGCAGGTAGCGTTTGTAAAAGGCGAGAAAAACGTAAATTAAAATAGCTTTGCTGATTACTACACCCATAAGATTGCAGGCTTTGCAGCGCAGGGTCTTGCCATGAGGCTAAATGTTGTAAATCAGGCAGTAATAAAAATAAAAGCCCGCCGGCTTTTACGGTGCCGGCTAATGCAGCGAGTTTATCGGGGTAAATGCCACTAAAGCCATCATAAACGGCATGAGGAAACTCTTGCCCAAGTAGTTGATGAGTATGCTCAGGCCAACTTGCATTGGCAAGGCTGCTTGAAAGTAGCTTTACATCATCCGAACGGGTTAACGCGCTTAATAGCTCATAGCACCAAGTAGGCTGGCCTGTAATCAGCACTAACTGGCGATGCTTTGCGCCAGTTAGTTGCTGTGTTAATTGCTCAACACAGTGCTTATACAGCTTGAAGTCGTGCATATGCGGTTACTAGCCATTTGCTGCCAAGGTCGTCAAAGTTAACCTGTACACGCGATTGCGCGCCACTGCCTTCGTAATTAAGCACAGTGCCAATACCAAATTTAGCGTGCAGTACACGTTGGCCTAAGTTAAAACCACTTTCTTCAAATACAGCATGGCTTACTGATGCGCTAAAACGTCCTGCAGCAGGCGGTCGTGATACCTGTGTTTTAATACGAATTTCTTCTACGCAATCTTCGGGTATTTCACGTAAAAATCGCGATGGGCTATGGTATTTTTCTTGGCCGTATAAACGACGGCTTTCGGCATGGCTTATGTAAAGTTTGTCCATGGCACGGGTCATACCCACGTAACAAAGGCGGCGTTCTTCTTCTAAGCGCCCTGATTCTTCATTACTTTGCTGCGATGGGAACATGCCTTCTTCAACGCCCACCATAAACACAAGTGGAAACTCTAAGCCTTTAGCAGAGTGAAGAGTCATCATTTGCACCGCATCTTCGTGTTCATCGGCTTGGCCTTCACCAGACTCAAGTGAGGTGTAGGCTAAAAAGCCTTGTAATGGTGAGCTAAACTCTTCTTCTTCGGGGAGTTCATACTGATCGCAGGCACTGATAAGCTCTTCTAAGTTTTCTACGCGAGCTCGGCCTTTTTCGCCTTTTTCAGCTTGATACATGGCCATAAGGCCAGAGGTTTGGATAGTGTATTTGGCTTGCTCTTGCAGTGTAAGGTCGCTAATTTTATCTTCTATGTGCTCTACCAACTCTACAAATTTTGTAACAGCGCTTGCCGCACGACCCGATAAATGTTGTTGTTCAACAATTGCTTTAGCTGCGTACCAAAGAGGCAGAGACTCAGCACGCGCACAGTCGCGTATATGGCTAAGTGTTTTATCGCCAATACCGCGCGCAGGGGTGTTAATTACACGCTCAAATGCGGCGTCATCTTGGCGGTTTCCTACCAATCGTAAGTACGATAGCGCATCTTTAATTTCTTGACGTTCGAAGAATCGCATACCACCGTAAATACGGTATTTTAAGCCTTCTTGAAGCATGGCTTCCTCGAGTACACGAGATTGCGCGTTACTACGGTATAAAATAGCGGCGTCTTGCAACGCATTACCAGCATTTAACCAGCTGCGTAGCTTGCTGCTTACAAAGCGGGCTTCGTCTAGCTCGTTAAAGGCGGCATAAATTGATATAGGCTCGCCTTCGTTACCATCGGTCCAAAGGCTTTTACCCATGCGCTCTGAATTGTTTTTAATTAGCGCATTAGATGCTTTTAGAATGGTCGCGGTTGAGCGGTAGTTTTGCTCAAGACGAATGGTTTCGGCGTCAAAATCAGTTAAAAAGCGTTTAATGTTTTCTATTTTAGCGCCGCGCCAACCGTAAATACTTTGGTCATCGTCGCCTACAATCATAATGCTTTGTGTATCACCAGCAAGTAGCTTTAACCATGCGTATTGAATGGTGTTGGTATCTTGGAACTCGTCTACCAGCATGTGGGCAAAGCGCTGCTGGTAATGGCGTAGTAGCGTAGGGTTATTTTTAAGAACCTCGTAGCTACGTAGCAGTATTTCTGCAAAATCTACTAAACCTGCACGGTCACACGCCTCTTGATAGGCGGCATATACACGTAGCATCATTTGCTCGTTTATATCGTAGGCTTGAATATCTTTAGGACGCAGGGCTTCATCTTTTTTAGCGCTGATGTACCAGCCAAATTGTTTGGCGGGCCACTTTTTGTCATCAATATTCATTGATTTTAATAAGCGCTTGATCATTCTAAGTTGATCGTCAGAGTCTAAAATTTGAAAGGCTTCTGGCAGGTTTGCTTCACGGTGATGAGCGCGCAAAATACGGTGTGATAAACCATGGAATGTACCAATCCACATGCCACCGACAGGGGCTTTTAGGGTTTCTTCAACACGGGTGCGCATTTCTTTAGCGGCTTTATTAGTAAAGGTAACCGCAAAAATACTATAAGCAGAGGCTTGCTCAACCTGCATTAACCACGCGATACGATGAACTAAAACACGTGTTTTACCCGAACCAGCACCTGCTAATACCAGCATGTTTTGTAGTGGGGCTGCAACGGCATCGCGTTGTTTGTCATTTAAGCCATCGAGTAATTCAGAAACGTCCATCGTTACGCCTTTTCAATCAATAATGGGGGCAGTATAACAGGTGTTTTTGTTAGGCTAAATAAAATACTGTTTTTATGAACAGCTATTCTAAAAATACTTGTAAAACTAATCGCTTAGTCGCTTTTTTGTACTCTTAAGTAACGATAATTAATAATAAAAATAATCAAATTGACCTATATTTAGTAAAAAATACTAAAGCAGTTATTTAGTAGTAATTTAACTATTTGATTTTTAAGCTTTAATAAATTGGCATAAAGTGTGATAGTAAGTAAATAACTAAAACTTAAAATTAATTAACTACAGAGGTGAGTATGTCAGGACAAGGTTCAGGTGGTAATGTAATTGCAGCACTATGTAATATATTTTTCCCCGGTTTAGGTCAATTAGTACAAGGGCGTATTTTAGCTGCTTTACTATTTGCTATTTTCTTTTTTGGCGGTGCCGCACTGTGGTTTTTAGTTGTGCCAGGGATTATTGCCGCGATAGTATACGTTTGGGCAATAATTGACGCCGCGAGATACCGCTCCAGAGATTAGTGATCATAAAATAAGTAATAGCGCCCATTGGCGCTATTTTGCGTTTTAGGGTCGGTGTTTAAGGCTATTTATGGGTATAATTAGTGCATTAGCGTTTTAAAAGTAAAAATTATGGAATATCAATTTATACGTGACCCTATTAGTGGGCTGCGCATTAAAATAAGCAGCGAGCATGCTCTAATTGGCCGCTGGTTAAACGAAGAAATTGGCAAAGAAAAAGTCGCGATGGTACAAGCACTTATTAGCTCGGTAAAAACAAGTTACGAGCCAATAACGTTAAAAGGCCAAGAGATAGACTTAATACTCTCTAAAGACGAAGCCTTATTTGAAGCCCATGCCCTACACCAAGACAGCGAAGATTTAGTCGCCTATCAAGATGATGACTTAATGCTTGAAGAAAATGGCCTAGTGAGTGGTTGTGGCTTTGAAGATTTTATAGATTTAATAGAGTCGTGGGCTGAGTTTACGACGTCACGATAAACATAATTAGCACACTAATAAAAATATACAGCAATGCACAATCAGCATTTTATCTGTATTATTCTGTTTATAAACTTATTCAAAGTAGAAAGTGAAAATGAGAAATATTGATTTAAAAATTATAGATAAGCGCCTAGGCACTGAATTCCCATTACCAAAATATGCAACAGAAGGTTCTGCTGGTATTGACCTTAGAGCTTGTATTGAAGCCGATCTAGTTTTAGAACCTGGGCAAGTTGAGCTTATTCCATCTGGTTTTGCAGTTCATATGAAAGATAATGGCCTTGCCGCTACTATAATCCCTCGCTCAGGATCTGGTCATAAGCACGGCTTAGTTATGGGTAATTTAGTTGGGCTTATTGACTCAGATTATCAAGGGCAAATATTTATTTCTCTTTGGAATCGCAGTAATAAAGCATATACCGTTGAAGTGGGTGAAAGAATAGCTCAGCTTGTGTTTGTGCCGATTGTACAAGTAGGGTTTAACGTTGTTAACGGATTTGATGCGACTGAGCGTGGTGAAGGTGGTTTTGGTAGTTCAGGTAAAAGCTAACTTTTTACGTCTATGATTAAATATCGAGGAAACTCCCAATACAGGTCAATGCCCATGTTATTAGGAGTTACCTCCATAATGTGAGCTATGTTAAGACCTTTGTCAGCTAAAGTATTTATATAGTACTCTAAAGGTCGATGATAAAAAGAAACTTTATCAAGTACGTTATTGGGGTCACTTGAAATAATAAAATCTACATCTTTATCTTTTTTTTCTACATAATCAAAATCGTCTTTAAAATGATTTTTATAAAAATGATAGAAACATGGGTGAGGTATTGAGAATATGAAGTCTCCACCCGTTCCTAAGAACGACATAACTTTATCTACATGAGCTGAAAAGTCTTTAATGCAATGGGAACACATATGTGAGTATATCAAATCATACTTAAATTCAGTTTTAAACGTAAAAGAACTTTCATTAAATATATTAACCTTACTCCCTCTTAGGACTTGGCTAGCTACTTCAAACATCGATAGCGAAGGCTCAATAGCATCTAGAGATATTACTTTCGATGATATTTCTTTCGTTAAATGACCTGTTCCAGCGCCAATTTCAAGAGCATGTTTTGCCTTAGAACTTTCAACTATTTCCAACCATTTCGGTAGGAAAATTTTATGGTATGTAATATCTAAACCACTTTCAATTTGCTCTTTTCTTTTTTCTGCAGCATATTTCCAGTCATTTTTTAATTTTTCTTCTTCATCTTTAATTTTAATTATCTGCTTATAAAAGTCATCTAAATCAGCTTCATTATAAATAATATAATCTGCATGGGATTCAATTTCATATGACATTTTCTCAACAACATTTTCTTCTTTGAATACGAATTCTTGAAATGTTAAACCCTCTCTTTCCTTTATTCTTGAGTATCTCTTTTGACTAGATGATTTGATAAAAACTATTTTAGCATGCAGAGCCTTTTTAAGAGTCAGCGCTGTTTGTAATGGCCGAATACCCTCAATTACATTATTCATAGATAGGCTGACTTTTTTTAATAACTCATTAGCTAGCTCTTGTTCGCCCAATTCAGCTAAATACTTTTCTCCAAAGGCTAATAGCTGTATGGGAGTCATGTCTTTTATATTGTATTCATCTGCTGCTAAATTACGAAGTACACTGCTTACAGATATAACGTTGTAGTTTGATTGAGCAAACTTTTGTGCCGCTGAAGTTTTTCCTGCACCATGCATCCCGCAAATAATCCAGTTCATTATTGACTTCTCCCATTAGCCTGTACACAGAGGTTGTTCAATGTATGGCAAAGTTGCTTTGCATTATCTTTTGGAAATAATATACATACGTACGGGTTACTATCCACTTCTCCAAATGCATTGGCTACTTTATACAAGAAAGCTTGCTCTGAGCCGTGTTCAACTAACGAACATTTTAAATGCTGTGGGTTTGAAAAAGTCATAAAAGGTTTAACTTTTTTAAATAAAGAGTCATCATTTATAGCTGCGCTAACAATATCTTCCGTTTTATAGCTCACAAAGTTAATCGCTTGTTTATTAATAAGAGCCGATATTGCTTCAAGCATTTCAGTATTTGTCGTTATCCAGCTGAAGTCACCAGCAAAAACGGTTACCTTTTTTGCTTTCTGATAGAAAGGTAGCATTATTTTTAAATCATCCACTCCATCCTTTTTTATTTCTTTGGTCTGAATTGGTGAAGCTTTCTTAATATCTGACTGAGCTTTTTTGTATTGACAAAAAGCGTACACGGTAAGAATTAAGGAAACACTTCCACTTGTAAATGCAATAAGATCTGAGCTTATATCCGAACTTGAGGAACTGTTATCAAGTTGATTACCAAACCAAATTAATCCAGATAAAAATTCTGTAATGTAACTTGAATTGGAGTACTTTTCATAAAGCAACCAAAATAAAGTAATTACAAATGCAAGAGTTAAAAGAGGAAATACTATCTGGACAATAAAATTTACAAATTTTAATACTATTCGAGCAATGAAATTTATAAATTTCAAGAGTAAGCTGCAAGTACACTTAAATGCTCTTTTTATAGTATGGGACATATTAATTCCTTTTATATATGACTAAAGTTAGTTTATATAATATTTCTGTAGTCGGTTACGTTTAAGTAATCGGCTATTACATTATGTGGTTGCTGGCTATCTGGGTTGGCCACCGCAAGTAAATGTTCAATGCCGTATTCTCGGGCAGCATTTAAAACAGGCACACTATCATCAACAAACAAAGTGCGCTGCTTATTAAACCCTAAGTCTTTTTGTACTTGATGCCATAAACTTTGCTGCTCTTTACTCACTCCGTATTGATGAGTAGACACCACGCCATCTAAATAATTATCTATCGCGGTATGTTCAAATTTAAGCATGACGTTTTCAGGGTGGGCGTTAGTTAAAAGAATTAGCTCTTTACCTGCCTTTTTTAACTCAGTTAAAAAGTGGGGCACATCTTCGCGTACTTTTATTAAGTGCTGGGTTTGGCGTTTTAATTCCATTATCGGTAAATTGAGTTGCTCTTGCCAATAATCTAAGCAATACCACTGTATTTGACCACTTACCGCTTGATAGCGTTTGTGCATATCGGCTTTTGCTTCATCAAGGGTAATATTGCGAGTGAGCGCAAGTTGCTCTGGTACAACGTTAAGCCAAAAGTGACTATCGAAATGTAAATCGAGTAATGTTCCGTCCATATCGAGTAAAACGGTATCGATTTTTGACCAATTTAGCATGGGCTTTTCCTTGTGAAAAGTTTATGATTAAGCACAACTGCCATGATAGCAAAATAACGCCAATGACACAGAAAAAGCACCCAACTCCGCCTCAAATTATTAGTAACAATGTAGTTGCTAAAAGCCGTTTATTTACTGTTGAATCGTTAGAGCTTAAGTTTTCTAATGACGAAGAGCGCCAGTATGAGCGCATACGTGGCGGTGGCCGCGGGGCTGTAATGATTGTACCAATAACTGCAGATAACGAAATGCTACTGGTACGTGAATATTGCGCGGGCACAAACGACTACCAATTAGGCTTTCCTAAAGGCTTGATAGACCCTGGCGAAACACCACAGCAAGCTGCAAACAGAGAGCTTAAAGAAGAAGTGGGTTTTGGTGCTGAATTTTTTGAGCCGCTAAAAGTAGTATCAATGGCGCCAAGTTACTTTAACGCGACCATGCATATTTTATTTGCTAAGCAACTATATCCGCAAACGTTAGAAGGTGATGAGCCCGAACCTTTAGTGGTTGTTAAGTGGCCATTAACAGATTGGCAGTCATTATTAGAGCAAGACGATTTTACCGAAGCTCGCAGTGTTGCCGCTTTGCTATTATTAAATAAGTATTTAGCGTCTGGAGCTGCAAATGAATAAATTACTAGAGCCTTGTATTGAACTTGCACAAAGTGCAGGCGATGCCATTATGGCTATTTATAAAAAAGACGATATTGGCCAGCAAGAAAAATCAGACTCTACGCCTGTTACAAAAGCAGACTTAGCGTCTAACGATGTGCTTGTTGCTGGTTTAAAAGCGCTTGCGCCCGACATTCCTATCATGTCGGAAGAAACGCCTATTCCGGCACTTGCCCAAAGAAAGAACTGGCAACGCTATTGGTTATTAGATCCGATGGATGGCACTGGCGAGTTTATTTTAGAAAGTGGTGACTTTGCCGTTAATATTGCACTTATTGAAAATAATCACCCCGTTTTAGGTGTGATTCATTGGCCAGCAAAAGGGATCACTTACTTTGCTACTGCTAATCAGGGTGCATTTAAACGAGAAAATGGTAGCGACACAAAAATGTCGGTAGCAACACCCGATAACCTAACGTTGGCAGTAAGTCGTAGACAAAAAATTGAAGCGGTCAGTCAGTATTTAAATACGCAGTTTGCCACTATTGCAGTAGGCTCGTGCTCGCTAAAAGCATGTATAGTTGCTGAGGGCAAAGCCGACTGCTTTTTACGAATTGGTCCTACAGGCGAGTGGGATACCGGCGCGTCACAAGTTATTGTAGAAGAGGCGGGCGGGTGTATAACCGATGCAGAATTTAATCCGCTTACTTATAACCAGCGTGAGAGCACTGAAAATCCTGACTTTATTGTAATGGGACACCCAGATTGGGAGTTTCAAAAAATGATAAGCCCACATCAGAGATAGCTATTTATAGTGTTTGCTGGTTGCTTTTTGTTCGGTTGAACACAATTAACTAGTTAAAGCCTTGCAATATAAGTTTATTCCTATATTATAGCGCTCTCTTCGAAACAGGCTCGTTATTAGCACGAAACTATTTCAAAGAAATTTCAGGCGCGGGATGGAGCAGCCTGGTAGCTCGTCGGGCTCATAACCCGAAGGTCGTCGGTTCAAATCCGGCTCCCGCAAC
>NZ_AUTO01000077.1:0-19102 GCF_000498055.1 Pseudoalteromonas sp. TB51 | reverse complement strand
GACAGAACGTACAAGCTCGCAATAACAAGCCGGTCAGGCGTAAATATTTACGGCTCATGGCAAAACCCTTCACAAAAACTTTCAATTATTTCACAAGAGGATTAATTATGGCTGAGTATTCTGCCTCACAAATCACGATAGCTAACGGCTCAAAAGCCGTGGTTATCGAAAGCGGCGAAAGCCCTGAGAACGTCCGTCAAGGTGACTTTTTATTTGTTACAGGAAGTGACCCCGTAGCAATTAATCGCACCTACATTAATGCCGATAACAAACACGTTATTGAGCTAACCAAAAACTGGGGCCAAGGTAACAAGAACAACCAGCCCGCCATTGTGCTACCGAGTACGGCTGAATACAAAACCGTGGCCGATGCCCTTAAAAATGCCAATTTATTGGTGAATGATAACTTTGTGGCCATGCAAGACTGGCAAACAAAAACCGGCACCGTAACGTTTGTAAATATTGATGGCACAACCACCACAGTTAAAACACTCAAGCAAATTGAAAGTGAAGCCCAAGCTCAACTAGACGCTTACCACCCCCACCCATGGGCGATGCGTAAGGTTGAGTTTGAAGCGCGTAGAGCGGCTAATAATGAAAAGTTTGCCGCCAGTGGGTTTGTGCATTTTGGTAAGCAGTATGATAATGGTGATTCAAATGTTGTTAATCAAGGGTTGTATGTAAACCCTACGTCCGCTGTGAATGCGAGAGCACAAACATTACATCTTGGGAGAAATGGAGTATCGCAAACGGGTGAATCCAAAACAGACACTCCATTTCTAAGTATAGCTGGTGTAGTAACTAAACTTTCTGGTGCGGATGATCAATACGCCTCTGGGGCGTGGGACAGGGATTCATTGATTATCAAATTACCACCCGCAGAAGGTGGGACGCGAACATACGACAGCGCAACGGGTATTAANCCCGCCATTGCATTTGCAAGCGAAACCGACACTAACAAAGTTGTGACCGAGCGTGTTGATATGTGGGGCTTTGAAGCGTTCTTACGTGAAATTAACGATGCTGATCCGTTTGTTTATAAAAACGGTTTAATTCAATCTCTAGCTACGAATATTAACGGTGTCACAACGCTTACAGATAACGTGAGACCGGATACATACTTCGCATGGTATGAAGGTGATGATTCAAGCACTGGTAAAGGCGTTAACTGGCAAACAGCGACAGAGGCGCAGCGTACCGCTATTGCGAGCAACCCTGATAATAATATTTACTTTGATGATGCAACGGGTAAGTTTTACCAATGGTGTGTCCGTGGGCGTAGTTTTGCTGGGGCTGGCAATGGCGATTGGACCTCTTTAGAGTCTAACGGCTCACCTGGGCAAGGAAACGCTTTAAATTTTGAATATTCTTCCAACAGAAAACTTGTCTACCCTATTGGCGATGAAGATAATGATGGGGCATATACAGGCTCTCTTAGTTCAAGCTTTCAATCATTAATTTATTTAGGCTTTAACAATAACCCAAATTCGGGAAGAGGCGTGTTCTCAACTCCAGATAACAAAGTACATTTTCTTGTTTGCGGTACAGTAAATAGGCTTAACCAAGGAGCTTATCATCCTAGCTACAACCCTTTAGGTTCGGGGTCATACCTTGCGGATACAAGTTCGGGAAATATGGATTGGTATGAAATTGATGCTAATAAGCATAGCCAACTTAATTGTTTCACATTCATTGACTACGACCTAAAGACTCCCGAAGATACTGGTAAGGCCACATTTCACAACGGCTCGCCATGGGGTCGGATAGGGGGCTACTCTGGGAGACCCGACGGAAGATTCTACGATGCCATTTACGCTAGCGGCCAAGGAGGTGTTTGCCGAGATATGCGCTACTCAGCTTGGGGTTTAACCCAAGAAGATTTTGCAGCCGCAGATTTAGCGGTTAAGTTGGGTGAGTATCGTGGGCGTGAGACTCTAAAAAAAGTCGTTTGGGTTGGGTATGCTAACAACACTAAGTCCGACGTGGCCGAGAATGATATCTACCTAGATTTTGAGTCCACGGGCACCGATCCACTGCCCGAGCAAATATCAAGCCGACTCGTCAAAGGCACGAGTGGATNCCCCCATCTCTGGAGAGGTTGTAACCACTAATGGCGTACACCGAGTTGTCGGGGGTAGGATCAACCCTAATCTTGACCGAGTGTATCTCAAAACCATACCCTCAGCGAAGGCTGTGCCTATTGAGATTGTAGCTGTAACGCTGTCAGAAGATTTAAACATCCCGATCTCTGGTGAATACACCCACACCGAAGTCATTGGTGATCCCGCAAATATCCTACAGTGTGATGACTTAAAAGAGGGATGGGTGGGTAGTTGGAATCCAACTATTCCTGATGGAACGACTAAATTCTATGAATTAACCCGTAAATGGGCAGGGGGTACAGTAACAAGGGTGCAGTCAACAGATAATGGTGCATCATGGGCCCAAGCCACTATAAATATTGACTCTGTGAATAATACCGTAACCCCTCTAGCAGATAGCAACCTTATTTATATTCTTTCGTATCAAACTAAAACGAAAATGACAGAGTTTAGTGAAAATAGTGAGATTTACGGGGGGGCAGAATCGGTTAAAAATGTTTCATTCTACAGTGACAGTCTTTACAGTGCGCTACAGTATTCTCTGATTAACAAGATACCAACACAAAGAAACTGGCTTAACATTCTAGAGAATATACCTTTTAATAGTTTTAATATATTTTCAAATAAACTGAGCCTTTCAGGTAGTCCAGCGGCACATTCAGTTATAAATCCGGCACCGCCGGCTAACAACAGTTCAGCTTTCAAAGCCCTTAACTACAACGTAGAAGAAAACCAACAAGGCTTTATTAACTATGCATACACAGAGCTTAAATACGATGACGCTGCGAGTGATTGGGGCGATGATGGTAAAATTCATATCACCGACAACCAAGCAACGCGCTTAGATGATAACGGTAATAGCGTTGTGTATGGCACCGCACGTATTGTTGAACCTTTAGGGTGGATTAAAAATGACAAATAAAATTTTAAACTTTATCGTCCTTGACGAAAACAACGAGCCTACTTTAAACGAGCAAGGTTTACCGCAATTACTCCCACGCCCTGACACTAAAACCACACAGGATATTGAGCGCTTAATTGCGCTCAATAAGCCGGTAGAGGTGATTAATAAATTTGCCGAGTTAACGAGCTTAGGTGAACAATGGGATTGGGCGCAAAGCTATTACGATTACTTGGTGGCTAAGCTGGAAGTTGAGCAATACAACGCAAACCTACCTGAACCCGTGGCCCACGAAGATGGCACTTTGATTGAGGCGGAACCTAAGCCATTACCAACAGAGCCAGAACAGCCAGCCGTAAAAACCGTTGAGGACGTACTCGCCCCTTACGCACGCACCATTTTTAAATTAAATCGTCAAAAGCTATTAGACACCTTAACCGTAGAAGTAGACGGCATGGTGTTTGATGGTGATGAAGCGAGCCAAAGCCGAATGGGGCGCGCCTCGTTTTCAATGCAAGACGGTGAAACCATACCGTGGGTATTAGCCAATAACGAAAAGGCCACCGTAACCAAGGAGCAATTAGCCTTAGCACTGCGTTTGGCTGGGGCTAAACAAGCGGAGTTTTGGACTGAATAAACCAATTTAAAAGAGTTCAAAATTAACTAGGGTTTAAGCTTAGACTAAACCCTTCTTTATTTTTGTTATCTTGCGCCCTTGCCTTCTAGTTATTACTTTAAGCCTTTATTTAACATAATTAAATATTTCTAAAAACAAATGTATATAGTTCTAAATTCAAACAGCGGCTTACATTATGGTGTTTTGAGTAATAGTCTTTTAAAGTTGGTCTTTCAGTTAACCGTTCAAATTGTTACGCACAGTAACTTTAACAACAACTTACGCACTACATTTACACCGATATTTTCGCTAATATTTATGTAGTATTTCAATCTTATAAAACCAAGCAATTACAAATACCATATAGCTGCCTCTATACTCCCTTTATAAAAATTAATTACCTTTTTTAACCAGGCTCAAATATTGTAATCGTCGTTTCAATCATTTTATTTAAAGCTAATTTACTGCTACAAGGTTTTTCTCGCCTCATATCAGGTTTGGATTAAAGCCTTAGATTTAAGTTCTTCAAATTCTTCAAAACCTAAGGCTTTACTCAAAAATAATATGGCTTAGTTACAACCTAGTTCAGACCTTAAACCATACACTGATGATTCAATTGTTTGTGCACTGTTATACGATAAGTTTGGCATTACATTTATACCAGAGCGCGATTCAACTTCATCAATACTTACTTCGGTATTACAAAAGTTATCACTACGACTTGCTGTTTGCTCCATAATAAATGCCGATGCTTTAATTGTGCTACCAGTTTGCTGCATAACAATTTTAAAATAGCCACTTGGAATCGTATGGGCTTCGTTAGCTTGTGGTAACTCTGCAAAATAATATTCGTATAATGGACCTGTTACTACATATAAATCATTTCCATTTCCTACGTGATTTCGCACTGCAGATTCAAGCCTAACCCATGGGCCTTGATTTAATGCGGATGATTGCGGCGTAATATTAGAAAGTAAGTTTGTTAGTTTCCAATCAGCCGTATTACTGAAAGATGCTAATGGAACTTGATGGCCTCTATCGGTATTTATTGTCGCGTATGCATCGGTATAATCAGCGGGTTCTAACGTATAATGAGAATATAAATCAGGATCAGCTTTCCAACTTCTACTTCTCGATGGTCCACTCATAGTGCTAGTCGTAACATGGTAAGCCACCCAATCTGCAAACTTTGTATAACGATTATTTTTTAAAGTATAAATACTTCGCTCAATTGTATTGCCATTATCTAAACCTGTTGGGCAACCTTGTAAACAATTGTCTGCACTTGCACTGTGTGCAAAACATAAACCTGTAAGTACTATTGATGCCTTTATTATTGTCTTCATTGTTTTATCCTCAATTAAATGAGGGTAAAAATTAGCAGTACATTATTACAGCAATATGTATCTAACTAATTGTTTATAAATACAATAATATCGTCTTAGGCTTTTGGTATTACTAATAAAAGTCGCGAGTATACAGTTACCCTCGCCTTATATTCAACGTAGTAACGTCACTTGTAGACCTAGCGAATAAAGGGGTTTTTATATACCTACATGCATTATGTTAAATTGAGTTCTTTGTGGTTTTCTATGCGTAATCACCCTGATATAAAGCGTTTACGCATACTTTTAATGTATGAATATTGAGCTATTAATAGCGGTTTATACTTAAATGGTTTAATACTAAAAAATAGATGAAAACAAAAAGCCGTTTGAGTAACTAATTATATAAAAATTAATACAGCTCAAACGGCATGGTGTTATGTACATGTTAGCCAAAGTGGCTAACTAGGCCTTTAAAACTAAGGTGTTTTAAAACTTTTTATCAGCCAAAAATTCACCCATTAACGAAGTTACTCGTTCTGGTTTTTCATCTATAACCCAGTGCCCTGCTTTTTCTATCCAAGTTAGTGTTGCATTTGGTAAGGTTTGAGCTAACTGAGGTGCATATTTAGGTTTTTGAAAGTTATCTTCATCACCCCATAAAATGAGGGTTTCATGCTTTAAGCTTTTAAGCTCACCGGCAATTGCTTGTGTGTACTCTTTATTAAGTCGGCGCATATTATTAAATAACGCTGCTTTACCTTGCTCATTACTCCATTGCTTTAAATACTGTTTTTTCAGCTCATCGGTCATTATGCTTTTATCGTATACACCTTTTGGCATAAATTCATTTAGCGTATCAACAAACTCATCAACCGATGTTTCTTGCTCTACACCAGGTTCAAGCAAAGGTTCAAACTCGGGTATTGGCCAAGAATCAAAGCAAACACTATCAATTAATATTAAGCTGTTTACTTTTTCTGGGTAATTTACCGCCATGAGTTGTGCTATTCCGCCACCTATATCATGAGAGGCAACGTTTGCTTTAGCAATACCTAGCTCATCCATAAATTGACTGATTATTTTGCATTGGGCATTAATTGATACATCGGTATTTTTTGGCATATCCGATTCGCCGTAATTGAGTAAATCAGGTGCAATAACACGATGTTGCTCACTCAGTGTTGGCATAACATTTCGCCATAACGATTTGTTAGTCGGAATACCATGTAATAATAGTAGAGGTGTGCCCTCGCCCATTTCTTGATACGCAATTCTGTGGCCTTCAACGGTAATGGTTTGTGTTTTACTCATACTTAATATCCTCATCAATATTTTAAATTTAGCCTAAACCTGTGTATGTATAGTGATGAGCAATTATCATCCCAGCTTGTTTTTTAAATAATTTTTTTGAGGTTTAAATAATTACAAAAACCTGAGAGGGCTTTAATACGCGGTCTGTGGCTATTAATAGTAAGTAGGATTTATTTTGAGTTAAGCGAAAAGAATAAAAATAAAGAGTTATAAAATAACCTCCATTTTTAAAATTATGAAATAAAGTAGCAGCTACATGAAATAATTACTGCCAGTTTGGGCCTATTAAAAATAATAGGCCCTGTGTATTTTACAATTTTATATTGTTTAATTTGGACTAGCTTAGCAAATGCTTAATTTTATTAATTAATACTTGCTGCTTTACTGGTTTTTCAAGCATGTCGTCAAACCCAAGTTCAACATACTTAGCATTACTATTTGTATCGGAATCTGAAGTGTGGGCAATAATTTTGGTTTGCTTGTCTGCGTTATGTTTTTTTATTTTAAGCATCGCGTCTGTGCCCGAGAGTTCTGGCATAACAATATCCATTAAAATAATATCGTAATTATTTTGCGACACCATCAACATAGCTTCTATTGCATTGCTTGCATAATCTATTGCTACGTTTTCATCTTTCAGCATGGCTTTAATAACCATTTCTACGAGCGGTTCATCATCAACTAATAACAACGATTTGGTGTTGTTAAATTCTGTATGCGTTGTAGTTACAGTAATGGACTCTTGCTTGTTTGCACTTACGGGTAACAATTCTACCGTGTTAACTAATAACGATAAATTAATAGATGTTGTTTTACCGCGCTCGTGCACAGTAATATTTTTACCGCCGAGCATTTTAAAAATTGAGAGAAAAAACCGCAGCTCTAATGTAGCATCAAAATTAATATCACTTTCAAAAGACTGTTGTTTGCATACCATTTGTAACTGACTATAAAAACTCCCCTGATTTGCTAAGTTATTTATAGAAAACCCCAGCGACAAATAATGTTTACCTTGCTCGTTAATTAGCTCAGAATTTAACGACAATTTACCTTGATGTGTGCTTTCTATAAGCTCACTAGCCAGCTGAATAATTAATTGCATAATCAGTTTTTCATCACTGCTTATGCCTTTATCTATGGGCACATTGTTATTAATAATTATATTTTTATCATCAGAGTCTTTATTAAGAATATCGGCCGTATTTTTAAGTAAGTCAGCTAAATTAATAGCGCTCATTTTAAGCTTTAATTTACCGGTATCGGTTTTATTTATATTAACCAGCTGCTGCACAACACAACTTAACTGTGTGCATGCATTTTCTAACTCATTGCTAAAATTGGCTTTACTGTTTTTATAATTAAGCTCTACTATAGATTGCAGAGAACTAAGTGGCGCTTTTAATTGCATTGCTAAGCGTGCTACAAATTTATCTTTTAGCTGGTTAGCTTGCTTAGATTTTTCTACTACTTGGGCAAGTAATAACTCTTTTTGATGCGCTTGTGTTTCATCTCTAAAGTAACAAACAAAGCCACCAAAGTCGGTATGCCTTTGCACAACGGTGATCCAGCGGCCATCACTAAAGCCGATATCTATTAATTGGCTATGTTCATTAGCTAATTTATTATGCTCTTGATAATGCGTAATAATATTATTTTGTTGAGATATACTCATTATTTGGCTGTAACTTAATTGCTTATTGTTTTGAATAACATGAGAAAACAATTCGTTAAATGCCTGGTTAGTTATTACCGGAAATTCGTTACTATTAAAAATGGCAAAGCCATGCGGCAGCGCATCAACCGAGCTTGAAAACAGCGATTCTCTATTAAGTATAAGGGTATTTTTTTGTTTAATTTCGTCATGTAAGCGCCTTGGTAAACGTAAAAAATAATAAACAAATGCAAATATAGCTAAGCTAATTAATGCCAGTTTAAATAAGTCGAACCTAGATACATTAGCAGGCGTTATCGGTTTAATGGGTTGCACATGCAAGCGCCACGTAGCAGGAAAACGGCTACTTGCTGCGCTTATGCTGTTAGGGATAGTTTTAACATTTAGCTCCCCCCTACTTCCTAATATAAACTGAGGGGTTGATATAAATAAATTATAATTTTGCGTATTTAGCTTACCTATTATGGCATTTAAAAACTTACTTAAATCAAAGGCTGTGAGTGTATAAATAGCGCTATTACCCATGTTTATTTCTGAAATTAAAAACGCTGTATCGGCTACANCCTCTACTGATTGTTTATTTGCTCGCATTGAAAATGCGTTTAGCCACTTAGTAAAGCCGTAAGCTGCTAAATCAAAGTTGTTTTTAGACCATATGGCAAGTTGTTTATAGTCATTATCAAATACAACAAAACCTTTATACGTTAAACTGCTTGATACCTGCGTTTTTACTAAATCACTTAATTGTTGCTGAGTATAACTTTGTTGGCTTTTTAAAAAGCCTGCGACAATTTTATCTTTTTGAGTAATATAAAGTGCTTGGTTGTCAAAGCGCTCTAATGCATCAAACAGCGTTTGCCTTAACTGCTGAGTTTGTATGGCATAGGCACTTTTTTTATCTTTTTTATCTAACGTATATAAAAGCAAAGCCGAGAACGAGCAAATAACCAGCGCAATTAAAAAGGCCACCGGCGCTAAGCTAAATAAGTGAACAAAACGATTTAGTGATTTTGTCTCACTCGGTTTAATTGTCTTAGTTGGGGTAAAATGCTTATTAAGCTGGGTTTGCAGTAATTGCGCAAAAGATACAAATTGCTCTTTTTGAGAGCCTATAAGTGTTTTAGGTGAAATATCGGCAATGATCAGTACGCCAATTAAGCTGTTATCTAAATTATAAATGGGATATTGAGAGTAAAAGCGTACCTGTTGGCAGCGCCCTTTTGTTAGTGGGTCAAATAAGGTGTCTTCAATTATGTAGAGTTTTTCTTGTGTGCACGTTTGTGCCAAGCTATTTAATTCACTGTCGGCTTTGTATGGGTCATCGCAGCTAATAATTTGTTGCGTATACAAGGCATTATAATCAACGAACTTAACAATAGAAACATCATAAAACTGCTTCATTAGGGTCAGCGTTTCGGTTATTTCTTGTTTTATTTCATCTATTTGTGTGTTGTTAAATTCATTTATATTATTTGCATATGAGCTGTTCATGGGCGCACTCCTTCACCTTTCGGCGGTGTAGAAATCCAACGCGTGCTGTTAGCACTTGTATGTGATGGAAGTTTTACTCTAAATGGCGGAAGTAAGTTATTTAAAGCAGGTTCGCCTTGTGTATTTAACACCGGCTCTGCCGAAGTTAAATTGAGCGAAGCCTCGCAGTAAGTTACGCCAGGCTCTATGCCAATAAGGGCCAGCGCTTGAATAATTATGTCGTTATTTATTAAATCGATACCTAGCAGCTCAAAAGTTGTTTCTAAAATAGTAAATACCAGTGTTTCTACTATATTTTCATCTTCTTCTAGTTGCGTACCTTGTGGGCAGCAAATACTGCCTAGCTCTACATCTACACTGCTTGCTACACCTATGAGCGACAGTGCATCAAGCGCGGTTCCTAATAACACTTCAACTTGTGGCAAATATAAATCAAGAATATCGCCTTGCGGCTCATACCCTGTTTGGCAACTATTGCACGACTGCGATAATTGCTGACTGTCTATGCCTAATAACGGATTACCAAGTGCAGTTACACCAACCAAACAACTACTATCGGCTTGTTGTTTAGCAATTGAAAAGCTTTCGCATGGGTTACCAGTAACTACCTTTTGAGACATATAGCGCGATACAATTTCGTCACCTGTTGCGGGGCACGCTAATGCTGTACTTTTTAGTAATTGCCCCTTTACGGAGTTACTTAATTGGCCAATGGCATAATTAGGGCCTTGCTGTAGCGCATTGATATAACTTACATTGCCACTATTAGCGGTGTTACTAACTCCTAAACTATCTGAAAACTCATCACTTAAACTTTTTATACACGGGTTGCCTTGGCAATTAGGCGCATCGTAATAAATGGCTTCACGTGAGGTGAACCTGTCATCGCGTATCCCAATTAAAGCGCGGTATGTTGAATTTGCTTGGCGGTCTGTGTAAAAAATTAAAGGGGCCTGGTGCTCATCAAACCCAATGGCGATTCCTAAAGGGGTGTTATTAGCATCAACCACTGTTATTTGGTTATCTACTTTTGTGTGATAGCGCTTAATAAGTGCATCGCGCACTAAAATAACACCCCCAATAGAGCCAATAATTAAAATGGTAATAATTAAAATCAGCTCAATAGTGAGTATGTAGCCCTGTTGGTATTGTTTATTCATAGAGCGCTCCTATAGCACTTCAACCAGCATTTTTAGTACATTCATTACCTGCAGCGCCGCAGGAAAAAACACCAGTACTAAAAACATAGGAAAACAAATTAAGATAATGGGAAAGGTGGTATGCAATGCTTTTTTATTTACTTTTTTAGCTAATAAAATATTTTTTTTAAGCGCAAAGCTTTCTAATTGTGACTCAACCGCCTGTATTAACGGGGTGCCAAGCTTACAGCCAATAAGCATTAAATTAGCTAATTTTTTTAAACCCGAGACCCCTGTTCTGTCATATAACGAATTAAAGGCTGTTTCGCGGTCTTTACCGGCACTGAGCTCAAACAAAAATAGTTTAAGCTCTTTATATAAAGGGTGTTTTTTACTTAACCCGTGATCAACCGCTAAAGCAAATGCGCGCTCTAGCGAAAAGCCAGCGCGCATATACACTAACAGCACACTTAAAAAAAACTCTAAGCTATTGTTTATTTGTACTTTACGCTGGCCTTTTTTAAATAAAAACCACATATCAGGCGCAAAAAAGCTAATAAAACAGATAATGGCTACAAGCGGTGTACTTAATACATAACCAGTGATCTCTATGGCAGTATAAGCACAAAATGTGGCGGCGATTTTAAAGCAGAACATGCTCAATAAAATTTTATTTAACTGATACCCTGCTTGTCTAAATTGGCTTTTTGAAATAACAATTAATGGATACCAATTTATATTGGTTTTGATAGGTTGCTGAACCTCAGCCTTTAATGACTGCTTTTGAATATGGATAAATGCACCCATACTCACCAATAAGCCAACAAATAAAAATATGTCTATCATAGCGTTACCCTCTAGCTTAGGCGAAGCCATAAAAAGCCAAATAACTGGCAAAGCACAGCAACGGTAATAAAGGCCATGCCATTGGGGTTATTTAACAGCGGATCGAACCAGGTTGGATCGGTGTAATTAAATAAAGGCACTAAAGCGTAGGGTAAAACGCCACTAAACAGCGCAGCGTATTTAGTACCAGAAAGCTTAGCTTTGAGCTGCTGGCGATCTAGCGTTCTTAACGACATCATTTTGCATACACTTTTAAGCATGTCAGTTAAATCGCACTGGCTTTGTGTATGAGTAATTATGCTATGTGAAAATAACCGCACAGTTTCGCAGTTGTAGCGTTTAATTAAAGGGGCAAATGAGCTTTGTATATCACTGCCCATATTTAAGCGCTGCAGTAATAAATGACTTTGCGGTTTTATGTATTTATCGGCGTGTTCGTCGGCAAATTGCATAGCCTGAACAAGTGAAAGCCCAGTACTTAAACACGATTGTACGGTTTCTATGTACTCTAAAAATAAGTGCTCAAACTTGGCTAATTTATAGTGTGCTAAATCAATAATCACTATAAAGCAGGTTATAAATACAACCAAAGAAACAATTAATGCACTTGTAGTTGCTTGAGGATAAAAGTACTGTGCAACATACCAAGTACTGGTGGCAAGCGAGCAAGCAACGCTTATAAATAAAGCATTACTGATGTTAATCCCAAGTACCCGCAGTGACACTGTGATAATGTCTTTTTCTTCAAGTACATCGACTTCGTGCTTAGTACTTGCAGCGTGTGTTTTTACTTTAAGTGTTATAAAAACACTCAGTGCTAAGGTAAATGACATAACACTTGCTATGGCCAGTAAGTAATCAAGTTTATTCATAATTACGCTCCCTGGCCGGTTGCAGTAATGCACTTATTTCGTTTGCATTGGCACCTTGGCTTTGCATAAAGCTCACCACGCTTGAAGTACTAATTGCCTCTTCATTTACTTGCTCGGTATCACTTACGCTATACAGCGCAGAGTATTGCGCACGTGCGTCTACTCGCTTTATTTCGCCAATACTTTTTAGGGTTCTTACACCGTTTGTATTTCTAGAAACATGCACAATTAACTGAATGCTTGATGCAATTAATGCGCTGGTGTGGGTGTCGCTTAGCTGCGCGTTATGTAATTGCACTAGCGTTGATAATCGGGTTACCGCATCGCTTGCACTATTAGCATGTACGGTAGTCATTGAGCCTTGGTGGCCGCAGTTCATGGCTTGCAGCATGTCTATTACTTCCCCTGCGCGTACTTCGCCTACAAGTATTCTATCGGCGCGCATTCTTAGTGCCGCTTTTACTAAATCACGCAGGGTAACGGCGCCTTTGCCATCGCTGTTGGTGTCGTGCGCCTCTAATTGCACCACATGATTATGATGCAAATTTAGCTCTGCACTTTCTTCTATAGTTACTACCCGCTCGTTAGTATTTATTGAATTAGCCAATACATTTAACAAAGTGGTTTTGCCTGCGCCGGCATTTCCACATACTAAAATATTAACCCCTAAGGCCACCGCGGTTTTTAAAAAAGTGAGGCAGCTTTTGCTTAAAAACTTATTGTCGATTAAAAAATCATCGTTAATTTTTTTGTGGTTAAATTTTCTAATCGAAACAATAGCAGCACTGGTGCATGCCGGTGGCACTACAATATGTACCCTGCTGCCATCTTTTAGTTTGCCATCTACAATGGGAGTCAGAGCGTTAACTTGTCGAGCGCAACTATCAAGTAATCTATCAACAAAACGACGTAAGTGACGTTCATCGTCAAACTTACTGGCTGTACATAGCAATTTACCTTGCTTATCTATCCAAATATTTTGCGTATCGTTAATTAAAATATCGCTTACTTGGTCATCCAGCATAAATTGCGCTATTGGTCCTAAACCTTGTATTTCGTCGTAAACGGCTTGTACTACTTGAGCTTGTTGATGGCTGTTAAATGATGATTGTGCAAATTCGTCAATATCACTGCAAAGGGCAGATATTTTTTCAAGCAGCGCATCATTAAGCAAAGCACTTGGGTCTTGCTCGTACTCTTCAATTACCGCATCGTGGAGAATTTTTTTAAGTGATTCAAAGGTATTTAAATTGGTTTCTACAAACTCTGGTTTACTTGATAAATTAAACATAGCGCCTCACTTAGCTACATATACAGCTTGGTTTTTAACGCCTTTAACCACTTGAATTGTTCGGCTAGTTTGTAATTGGGAGAAATTTTGTAAGCGCCCTTGTTCAATGTCATAAGCGCTGTGCACAATTATCGATACCTTATCTTGGGTATCAATTGCGGCTAACGAATACACATCTTTAGGAAGTACAGCCAACACTAATGACACACCCGCGCTGGTTGCTGGCTCTTTTTTTGCTAGGGCGTCCATCACGCCATTTTTTTGCGCTTTACTGCCAGGACCTTTTGAAATGCCAATAAGCTGCACATCGCGCGCAACGGTTCTTACAAGCCGGTTTGTTTTGGCAACAATATCTAAGCGGTCGCCTTTGTGCACCCGCGATAATGGAATATCTAAAGTGGTTAATTTTAATGTATAAAGTACTCTGCCTGCGGGGATCGCCTCTGATAAATTTTGGCTTTTAACCTGCATAAAATCTGTTTCAAATAGTGGTTGTTCACCCATTTTATTAGTGGCTAATTGCTTACCAATAAAGGCGCGGGGATTTTGTATACTTAGCGCCATATTTGCATAGTTACTGGGGTTTACATCTTTTTGGGCAATGTCGTGCACACTCACTACTTGCCCCGCCGACATATTTTTATTTACCACCCAGGCAGTAACTAAGTCTTGTTCGTTTACTTGTCTGATGCCAAGCGCTGAGGCCAACATGCCAGAGGTGATAAGTAAGGTGAGTGCAGCGGTAGTCGCCCCTTTATTATTTTTACTTTTCATAATTTCCTCCTGACAAATTTCACTGCCACACGGTTGTGGCAGTGTGATTTAGGTAGTTATAGTTTTAATTACCTTGTGAACCACCTGCTGCTGTACGTGTCGCAGCATCGCCGCTTGGCGTTGCATTAATAAGTGCAGCACTTTCACTAAAGTCAGAGGCAACAAAAGTAAACGAGCTACCATCACCAGCGTAAACATCTACTGCATCAACATAGCCAGAGCCTGAAATTTCTGCAGTGCCTTCGGCGTTGATCATGCCATCAAATACATAGCTTTGATCTAACGAGCCAATTGCTTCTGCTACATCTTCAAGCTCGCTGGTTACAGAGTCTCGTAAGGTTGATAAACCAATTACCAGCGCTGCCACCATAGAAGTTGAAAGAATAATTAGCTCAGAAGTAAGTACAAAGCCTTGTTGTTTTTTACCGTTTAAGTTGCTTTTCATAGTTTTCATAATGATCACCTTAAATGTTTTAGAGCTTATGCCCACTTTATATATAGCGAGGACCGTGCCATTTATTAAGTACATAAAAATCAGTTAGTTACTTTTATTTTTTAAAATATGCTTTGCTTATCCTTGTTATGATTCGCATTTTGCAAATCATTATTAAAGTGCGTTAAAACGCAAGCAGAGATTAATTAAAAGGCAAGGTGTTAACTCATTTATGGCAAGCTTTTAAAAGCAAGAGTGACGAGCAATTAGTTGGGATTATTCACAAAGCGAGATAGGTTTAAACAACGCCGAGTAAGGCTATTTTAATTGTTTAGGTAGGTACGTTATTTTTACTTTTTATGAGCGGGTTTAACTAAGGAGTGCGTAGTTTAATAAAATAAAAAGGCCTTGCGGCCTTAACTTTTACAATTACCAAGTACCGAAAGTTTCGCGTAGCGCGCTGTGGCTTGGCTGTGCTGCGCATCAAAACCTATTGCCTCATTATAATAATGACACGCCAATGCGTTATCAGGTGTCGCCTCAGCTATTAGCCCTTTGTGATAGTAATAATGACTTTTCTGCGTGCCAAATTTATAGGCAAGCTCTAAATAATTAGCTGCGATAACATAATGCCCTTGCGCATAATAAATAGACGCCATTTGTAAATACGGTGAAGCCTCAGTACCAAATTCATCAATAGCGTATTGGGCAATTTGTTTAGCTTTGGCTAAATTGCCTTGCCCAATAGCTAAGTTAATACCTAAAGATAGCGCGTTTAAAGGCGGATTAGGTAAATTAATAAGCTTGTTTATTACCGATTGCGCCTGATTAGCACGTCCGCTTTTATACAGCGCATAAGCTGATACAGATAAAATAACCTTATTGTTTGGGTGCTCAAGCATTAACTGATTAAGCTCATGCACTAAGGCTAAACAATTAACCGCGCTTACCCCTTCACAAGTTAGATCACTGCTGTTTAGTGCATACTTAGTAACAATATCACTTAGTGCAGTATGTGGGTTTACACTGGGCGCATAATCTATATGTGCGCAGCCCGATATACTCAGTAAAATAACGATATATATTATTTTCATAACCCTTGCTCCTGTATAAAACTGGCCATTTGGCTATCTAAATCAACTGTTTGCCATACGCGTAAATTATTAACCGGCTCGCGGACTAAATTAGGGGTAACCACAATAATCAACTCGCGGTTGTTTTCGCTTTTACTGGTTGTTTCGCTTAATTTACCAAACAGGCTCTCGCCGTTTGCATCGGGTACAAAGTCGTGACTGGCGTTGTTATCTGTACTAATTAAGCCACCAATAATTAAAGGTTGCCCGTCTTGTAAACGGGTAGATGTTTGCATACTGCGCGTATTAAATGCACTGCTGTTTAAACTGCTGCCGGTGCTTTGTGCTATTTCTGCTGTGAGTGTGGTGTCTGGCAATGAAATAACCGGATTTAAATCAAGGGTTATGCGGTCTTTGTCATCCACTAAAGCACGAACATTGAGCTCAACGCCGAACGATTTAAACTCAGTACCACTAAACACTGAACCGCTGTTACCTTGTTGCCCGCTGGTAACGCCAGATGGGCTGTAGCTTGTAGGTACTGGCACTTCGCCGCCTACTTTAAATACCGCGCTTTCGCCTGCAAGTACGGTAAGTGTAGGTCGCGAAAGCGTTCTTGAAATTCCCTCTTGCTCTAGCAAAGAAAACAACATATCAATGGCAAATTGCGAGGTTGATAACTGCAAGTTATTTGTTAATTGTCCGCCAATTAATTGCAGTGCGTTTTCTATTGATGCTGAGCCAGACTCACGGGCATTCATGCCTTCTAGGCCAAATAAACCTTGCTCGTTGTTATACCCATTCGAAAGCACACTAATATCTGGACGCCATTGCTTTAAGCGGCGCTGATTAACTTCATAAAGCTGCACCGACACCCTCACTTGAGGTAAGTCTTCTACTTCAATGCTTGAGAGCACTTTACCTTTAGCCACCGAAAGCAAAGTAGCCCGCGCTACGTTTGAATTAACATTGCTTAAAGTCAGGCCAGAATCGTCATTTAATAACCCGCCAGACTCATTTGCGAGTACTTCAATAGCGCTTGTTTCGTTTTGCGTTGCTCTACTGATAAGCCCGTTTGGATCTAGTGCCGAAGTGGGTGCTTGGCTTGCTTGCTCTGGTTCAAATAATTTATTGATGGTATTTAACAAACGCACCAGTTCAATTTGATTTTTAACTGTGCCGCTGAGCATAAACACATCGTTATCATCGTTTGATAACTCATCAACCGAAATACGTTTTACAGTTACTTTGTCAGCCCCCATCGATTTTAACACCTGCGCTATGCGCGCTTCCTTAGGCTTTGGCGCTTGCGTAACTTTAATAAGGTTAATAATCGCTACTTTATTTGAGCTTTGTGCTAAGCCATTGTTTAAATTACCTATGCCCTGTAAACGCTGCGCTAAAGAATTAAACATTCCTTGGTTAGGCGCAGAGGTAATAACAGGTTGCGCCGATTGCGAGCTACTTGCATATAAATAGTTTTTTGCTGCTTCGTGGGCTGCATGGCGATAATTAAGCGTAGGTACTTCGCCGCGTAGAACTACCGCGTGTCTATCAGGTGCGATGGTGAGCGCTAAGTTAGGATGAATATCGTTAAGGGCATTTTCAAGTACACTGTAGTCTTCGGTCACGCCCAGTAAAAATGTTTCTGATGTGTTGTCGTCATACCACACCATCATAGAGGTGCGGCCCAACTTTTTAGCTAAAATTAATAGCTCGCGTCCGTTTACTACGTTTACATCGAGTGTGGTTTCGTGGCCTAGCGCAACACGTGCGATATCGCGGTTAAATACAAAGCGAGTATGGGTCCACTTAACTAAGTGGGATACTTTTTTTACTCTGTCGCCATTGGCGTTCTCTATGTAATTTAAATTGCTTTGCTTGGCGTATACACAGCACGGTAAAAAAAGTATTACAAAAATAATGGCTTTAAACATATGCGCGTCCTCAAGTATGCGTTGGTTTAACAGAGCAAGTTTAAGACCAGCAAATATTTAGCTTTAAATTCAATAAATTAAAATGATTGGAGATATAAGCACAGGCGGCTTTAGTATTTTGATTTGCAAAATGCAAATGAAGTTAGGAGAGAAGGCACAAAGCAGTGCGCTTTGTGCCAAAAGTATTAATGCAGTGCGGCAGTAAAAGGAATGTTTTTACAAATTTCAGCTTCAGCGACTAGTAGCTCTTCTAAACGAACATCAACTTCTTCTTTATCAAAGTATTCGTACGCTAACTCTACAAATAAGTTTTTATGTTTTTCTTCTGATTTAGCAATCGCCACATAAAAGTCTTTTTCTTTACCCTCTGGTAATGCTTGGGCAACCAATGAAAAGCGCTCGTGGCCGCGGGCTTCAATAACGCCGCCAACCAGTAATCTATCCATTAAAAATCCATCACGGCCATGTCTAAATAAAGCGCGTATTTGTTTTATGTATGGATCTTTTTTGTCATCACCTAAATTAGTATCGCGTTCAATAAGCAGTTTAAGCACTTGTTTAAAGTGTATTAACTCCTCAAGCGCTAAATCGGTCATAGCTTTTACCAGTTTACGTTTGTCTGGGTAATGAGACAGCATAGAAATAGCCATGCCCGATGCCTTTTTCTCAGCAGCAGCGTGGTCTTGTAAAAACGTATTAAAGTCGGCTAAAACCGCTTCGGTCCATTCAAAGGGGGTGTTGTATTTTAATTCAAACATTTTTTGCACTACTTAAAAAATAATGCGGGGATTTTAGCGTATTTAATAGTAAAAATCTTGCAGCGCAGAGCAAAATTAACGCATATAAGGTAAATGCTTATCTATGCGCCCTTTTGCTGTTGAGTCAATTTTTAACGGATGTTTAATATCGTTCCATGCGGTCACTTTGCCGCCTATGTTCATTTTTTCAAAGTCGCTACGCTCGCTTTTAATGCCTAAAAACGCAGTGAGCTGGGCAAAACTTTGTGGCTTTGCTATATCAATTTCTAAGTAGTCGCTACTGCGGTGCTTAAAATACTCACGCGCGTTTGCTAAATGTGTGTTGTAGCACTTTGTTAAATAATCATCCTGGTTAATATTATCAATCGATAAGTCAGTAAAGGTCGTTAAGTAACACCGTTTTATATGAATATTAAAACCACCGTCTTGGCGCGTTAAATTAGTATGCATTCGCAGCAGCAATTGCCTAATTGAGGCAATCCAGGGTGTTTTTTCGCGCGCTAAATATATAAATTTAGCGCCGGGGTAATGGCTATCTAATGCTGGGTAGTCATTAAA
>NZ_AUTO01000076.1:9747-14776 GCF_000498055.1 Pseudoalteromonas sp. TB51 | reverse complement strand
CCGCCGCTATCGGGGTTTGTTGGAAAAGTTTGGATCCTCAAAACAACCTTAAATAGCGAGCAAGCCTTACTATTTTGGCCTGTTTATTTAATTGCTAGCTTTGTTTTATTAGTTGCACTTTCTCGTGCTGGTACAAGTATGTTTTGGGAAAGAAAAGGCAATAAAACAGAAAGCGCCGAGGGCGAAAATGCTCACCCATTACAAGGGATGATAATTGTAGGGCTACTTGCGTGCTCACCTTTGTTAGTTGTTTTTGGCGGACCAATAAGTGAATACATGGTCAGTGCTGCTACGCAATTGCATGATATAAGTGGTGGCATTAATGCAGTTATGAAGGGAGGTGAGTAATGAGGTTACAAGCCCGTTATCGTTGGTTGCCAACGCCGTTTCGTAGTTTGTTTTTATTTTTAATTTGGTTGTTGCTTAATAATAGTGTATCCGCAGGGCATATAGTATTAGCTACGTTTTTTGCGATATTTATTCCGCTATTAAGTGTTTCATTACGTGATCCGCAACCTTTAATACTAAAACCAGGTTTGGCACTAAAACAATTGCTCATTGTACTTTACGATATAGTGGTTGCTAATTTACAGGTAGCCTTATTAATCATTGGTCCAGCTAAAAAGTTACGTCCTGCTTTTGTTAAAGTGCCTATAGATTTAATACACGATATGCCCATTACTATTCTTGCCAGTTGTGTATCTCTTACACCTGGTACAGTAAGTGCCGAGGTATATCCTATTCCTGAGTCACTAGACGAAGGCGAAAAGCCTAAACAGCGCTATTTACTTATACATGTGCTTGATTTAAAAGATGAAGAGGCACTTATTAAACAAATTAAACAGCGCTACGAAGCTCCCCTAAAGGAGATATTTCAATGTTAGATACTGTATTACTTATTGTATTTGCCATGATTGGTTTATCGTTACTGTTAAACCTATGGCGATTAATTATAGGCCCCTCAGTGCCTGATAGAGTTTTAGCCCTAGATACTATGTACATTAATGTTATCGCGTTAATTATTTTATACAGCATTAGTATGGGCACTGGTTTGTACTTTGAAGCCGCGTTATTAATCGCGATGCTTGGCTTTATAAGTACTGTTGCAGTATGTAAGTATTTACTACGCGGCGACTTAATTGAATAGGATATTATAATGATAAGCGAGTGGGTTGTATCAATATTACTACTTTTTGGTGGGCTATTTATTTTAATAGGGTCACTGGGCTTAATTAAATTACCTGATTTTTACATGCGCTTACACGGCCCTACTAAAGCAACAACACTGGGTATGGCCAGCATATTAATTGCTGCAATGGTATTTTTTGCAACGTCGGTGCACACCATAAGCGTAAAAGAGATTTTAATTACCGTGTTTTTATTAATTACTGCCCCTATTAGTGGGTATATGTTAATAAAATCAGCGATTCATCATAAGCTTAAAGCAAAAGAAGGCACAAAAGGGCTCGATAACGTAGAAGACGATTAGCCCCTGTGCACTGATAAAAAGGCCAAATAAACATGTTTTATTTGGCCTTTTTAGTATGGGTTTACACATTTACAAACTATTTTATACCCGTTCGCATAATTAAGTAATTTATTCTGAGGCTGGTAAAACGTGTTGATAATTTAGTAAAAAATTAGCTATTTAGTTGTTCTGAATGAGCATTTTTTAACGTAAGTAGCGACCCGTTTAGCCCCGTAAAATGAGTAAGTATTATTGCGGATTGATATTAATCATGTGAGTATGGTCTTACTTTTTATATTTAAGGATATGACAATGGCTAAGGCACTATTACTTTCGTTACTTATATTTTCTGGCAGCGTATTGGCTGNGACGAAGCAACTAAGCAGCAAAAAATAGACGAGCTGATAAACGTGATGAACATGGATGCTATGGTTGACTCAATGTACGGGCAAGTTGAAGGCATGATGAAAAATATGTCTGCACAAATGGGTGTTAAGCCCTCTGAGCAAGCTATTTTTGATAAATACTATGCAGATATGACCAACGTACTTAAAACCGAAATGAGCTGGAAAAAAATGCAGCCGATGATGGTTAACGTTTACGACAAACATTTTAACGAGCAAGAAATTGCCGACATGCTGGCGTTTTATAAAACTGAAACAGGGCAAAAAATTCTTCAAAAAATGCCTGTAGTAATGCAAGAGTCTATGCAAATGTCGCAAAGCTTAGTGCAAGATGCAATGCCAAAAATTCAGCAAATAGCCGGTGAGCTAAGTGAAGAGCTAAAAGCCTCTCGCCAACAAGAAAATTAATCTCTCTGCCTCTTTTTAAGCGCGCTCATTAGCGCGCTTTTATTTTATCAGCTCCAGTAAATTTAAATTATGCTTTAATGCTCCCCTCTATTGACCTGTGTGTCACACATAGGTTTACAATTGAGCTCTAAAATCTAAGGGGGCTAAATTATGTATGTTAAGCAATTAGCGAAGTTAATGGGTGTAACGCCTGATACAGTTCGTCATTACACACGAATAGGCCTTTTAACGCCCATACGTAGCCAAAGTAATGGCTATCAACAATATACAAAAGCAGACCGCCAACGTTTACAGTTTATTATAAGCGCCCGAAAGCTCGGGTTTTCCCTAAAAGATGTACAGCATATCATTGGCGAGTCAGAACAAGGACATTGCCCATGCCCACTTACACGGCAAATTATTACAGAACGTTTAGAAGAAACCGAAGCCTTGTTTCAAGAAACCCTTAAATTACGAGTGCGTATGCAAGCGGCGTTAAAACAGTGGGAAACATCGGCAGACGGCGCTGTTGCAAGTGATGTGTGTAGCTTAATAGAGACGTTTGTTGACCCACTTGTTGAGCCAAATAAAAGCGGAGATGTGCAATGAGTAGCAGTAAAACAACAGAGCAAAACTTTATTATTGAAGGTGCTAATTGTGGCAGTTGTGTAGCCAAAATAGAAAAAGCCCTCAATAGTGTGCAAGGCGCAAACAATGTCGAAATGAACTTTGCAGATCGCACGGTACGAGTAGAGGGCAGCGCGCAGCAAAGCACATTAATTAGCGCCGTTGAAAATATAGGTTACGGCGCAAAACCTATGGATAACACATCAGAGCAAGATGCGCTTGATGAAAAAGCCAAGTCAGACGAGGCACATTACAAAAAGCTAATGCGCAACATGATGCTGGCTTTAGGTATGGGCGTACCGCTTATGATTTATGGGCTTATTTTTGATATGAGCGTGACAACCACTAACCAGCGAATTGCATGGGGTGTGGTCGGTATTATCACGTTTGTCGTTATGGCTGTAGCAGGTAAGCAATTTTATAAAGGCGCTTGGCAGTCATTTAAAAATCATGGTGCTAACATGGATACGCTTATTGCTTTGGGAACGGGCACTGCGTGGTTATATTCAATGTTTGTTGTACTTGCGCCTAGCTTACTACCTGAGGTTGCAAGGCACGTTTATTTTGAAGCTTCTTCAATGATAATTGGGTTAATTAGTTTAGGCCTAGCTTTTGAAGTGAAAGCGCGTGGACGTACTTCGCAGGCTATTAAGCGTTTAATTGGCTTACAAGCAAAAACAGCCCGTGTAATACGCGATGGCGCAGAGCAAGATATAGACATTAGTGATGTGCAAAAGGGCGACCATGTAAGGGTACGCCCAGGCGAAAAGATCCCGGTAGATGGTGATGTGCTCGAAGGTAGCAGCAGATTAGATGAATCTATGCTCACGGGTGAGCCTATACCAGTGAATAAACAAGCTGGCGATAAAGTGGTTGCTGGCAGCATTAATAAAAGTGGTACATTATTATTTGAAGCCACACATATAGGGCAAGAAACAACCCTTGCCAATATCATTAATATGGTAAAACGCGCGCAAAACTCTAAGCCTTCAATAGGGCGATTAGCCGATGTTATATCGGGCATTTTTGTGCCCACAGTAATGATAATTGCGATATTAGCAGCCCTTGCATGGTTGAATTTTGGCCCAGCCCCTTCAATTGCTTATGCGGTGGTAGCGTTAACCACCGTGCTGATTATTGCATGCCCGTGTGCGCTGGGTTTAGCAACGCCTATGTCGGTAATGGTGGGAATAGGTAAAGCCGCCGAGTTTGGCATATTAATTCGCAATGGCGAGTCACTGCAAACTACCTCTAAAATTACTACCATGATTTTAGATAAAACCGGCACTATCACCCAAGGTGCACCACAGGTAACAGATGTTGTAACGTTTAATAACGCAGATGAAAATAACGTAATGCAATTAGTTGCAAGCCTCGAGAGTAGCTCTGAGCACCCACTTGCGGAGGCGATTACACAGTACGCTCAAAAACAAAACGTAACCTTGAGTAAAGTTACCGACTTTGATGCGATTACCGGTAAAGGTGTAAGTGGAACGGTGAATGGGCAAACACTGTTATTTGGCAATAAAGCGCTTATGGATAAATACGAGATTGCAGTTGATGACGCCACAGAGCAAGCACACACCTTTGCAAATGATGCAAAAACCCCGATGTACTTTGCCTGTAATAATCAACTAATGGCCTTAATTGCGGTAGCGGACCCGCTAAAAGATGACTCAGTACAGGCAATCAAGCGCCTGCAAAATGAAGGTATTCATCTAGTAATGCTCACTGGCGATAATAAAGCGACCGCACACGCTGTGGCTAAAAAAGTCGGTATTGATGATTTTATCGCAGAAGTGTTGCCAGAGGATAAAGTAAACGAAGTCACTAAACGCCAGCAGCAAGGCGAGATTGTAGGCATGACGGGTGATGGGATCAATGATGCCCCCGCGCTTGCTAAAGCAGATGTCGGTTTTGCAATTGGCACAGGTACAGATGTAGCCATAGAAAGCGCCGATATTACCTTAATGCGTGGCTCACTGCATGGCCTTGCCGATGCTATTGCCATTAGCAGCGCAACAATTAAAAACATTAAACAAAACTTGTTTGGTGCCTTTATTTATAATGTTGCGGGCATTCCTATTGCAGCCGGTGTGCTGTATCCGTTTATTGGTGTACTACTAAACCCAGTAGTGGCGGG
>NZ_AUTO01000076.1:0-9740 GCF_000498055.1 Pseudoalteromonas sp. TB51 | reverse complement strand
CGGGCGCAGCTATGGCGCTTTCATCACTGACAGTAGTCACCAATGCCAATCGCTTACGTTTTTATAAACCCAATAAGCGCTAAGGAGTCGATAATGTTAATGATAAATTTACTTGGTGCAGTATTAATAGTGGCCATTATTTATTGGTTTTGGCTTTATAAGCCAAAGCAAATACACAGTAATGATAATACGCAAACCATAGTGGTAGATAACGGCGTTTATCAACCAAGTCATATAAAGGTGGCGGCTAATAAAAAAGTAACGCTTACATTTGATAGAAAAGACAGTGCACCGTGCGCCGAAACTATGGTGTTCCCGCAGCTTGATGTAAGTGAAAGCCTTGCAATGGGAGATAATACAATCACTTTGCCTGCACTAAAAGCAGGTGAGTACGACTTTCATTGCCAAATGAAAATGTATAAAGGTAAGTTAATCGCTGAGTAACCAGTAAGTTGATGAAGTAACATTAATACGGCCTAACTTTAGGTTGAGCTAAACAACGGGTTATGTCGTATTAGTGTTAATTAAGCACACTAGATTATTTAATGAATAACTTAAACCCTAAAAAATTACTAAACAGTAAGTGGACTGCCACTCCAGCTATCAACAAAGAAAAACACTTTATCATTGTAGAAGTAGAATACGATGAAGAGGGTAATGTAATTGAATGCATTACCGAGTCGGTATTTTCTAAAAATCAGTACTCAATACGCTGGCGAGATTTAAAAGACACACAAAAATGGCGTCAAGGCTGGAAGTAGTTAAATTGTTTTTATACCTTAAAAACGCCAATTTGTTATGCCCAACAAAATGCAATGCGCTCCCTTTTTAATCCCTGCCTTTTACTAAATTCGCCATTTGGCAACAAGTGCCTGTTTTTTACAGGCTTGCCATGCTTTTAAAAAATAAACGCTAAAAATTTTATAAATATCAATACATTTCAATTGGTTATGTTTTAGGTTTTATAACGTTTAATTGTTTTAATTAAGCTGTTCAGCTTTAGTTTATTCTTAAACTTCCCCACGTTATGTTTTTAGTTAGCTTTTAGCTCGTGTGTGGCTTTTTTATAAATCATAAGCTGTTGATTCTAATGGTTTATTTTAAGTAGCTCATCTAGCTGTTGCTAAAAAGCAACAAAAATACCCCTCGAAACTTAATTTTTTCATATACTTACCGTATAACTCATTGTTTATTAGGTGAAAATAAAACATGGCACTGAAGTTGTAATAGCTAAGCTGTATTAAGCAAAACGTGGGTAACGCCAATTGGCTACTCCCCTAACCCTATGAAGGATTTCATTATGAAAAAGGCACAATCAACATTGGTATTAATGGCTTTAGCCTCTTCATCAGCGGCTTTTGCAGTAACAGATTTTGACACACTCGATAAAGATGGCAGTGGCACATTAAGCCCGTTAGAAGCATCTGCTGATGCTGAATTAATGAGTCAGTTTACAAAACTTGATACTGACAAAAACAACGAGCTATCTAAGAGTGAGTTCGACAAAGCATAAGTGAGTGCTTTGAGTAGTTAACGCCCAGTGGCACGTTAATTCTGAGTTGCCAAAGACAACCTAAGTAGGCAAGGGAGCTTACCATAAAGAATAACAAGGATAGTGTAATACACAGGGCACTTTATTATAAACACATAGCGAAGGAATCGTTATGTAAAAGCGATACCCAACTTTGCTTGCAATAGCGCTGGTATTTTCTGGCACATTTGCAAAGTTTGACACCAACAAACGGTAAACTTTTTAAAGCAGAGGTTTTACAAGCGTAGACGATTAATGCGCTGTGGTGTAAGCATAATTCTGAGTTGCCAAAGACAACCTAAATAGGCAAGGGAGCCTATTAAAAAGAATAACAAGGAAGTGAATTGTAACCACCTCAGTGCAAATTTATACAGGTAATGCATATTATTGAAGGATTATATTATGAAAAAGCTAAAAACACTTTTAGTCGTCGCCACTGTGGTTTCATCTTCAATGGTATTAGCAAACGCCGAACTAGAGCCATCTAAAAATAATAGCTCTGAGTTTAATCAACCAATTGACGAACAAGCCGCTAAGCAGCATCTACCAGTAAGCTCGCAAAACGGCCTAACCGAAAACGATTTTTTTGAATACAAATAACCGATTCTCCCTTTATGGATCTCAGAAAAGGATTTCTTCCCCTTTGCCAGGCACTTAGCCTAAGGAAATGATTATGAAAAAATTTATCGCACTTCTAGCCCTTGCATCTTCATCAGCGGCGTTTGCCGCGGTCGACTTTAACAGTTTTGATGCCAATGGTGATGGCGTAATTAGCAAAACAGAAGCACAAGCCAATGCACAGTTAGCACGGTTGTTTGATAAGCTCGATACAGATAAAAATGGTGAGCTTTCACAGCAAGAGTTTTCTAAAGTACAATAATTTTATGGCGTAGTTTTACGCGTTTAAAATTTATCAGGTCATACTCACAAAGCAGTTAAGTAACATTTACTTAGCTGCTTTTTTTGTGTGTGGCGCAGGCATAACGGCTTTTTCACCAAATAGGTGCAAATGAGCACAAGTTAAAATCTTAACCTTATGTATGTAAACATTTTTTATACTTGGTTTTAAACTTGCTTAGTTAACGCTATAGCAACTGAGTGAGTACACAATTATGGCGCGAATGAGTTATATAAGTAGTGTTGAGCGCTACCATGAGTATGAGCAAGTAATACACAGCTTGCTTGACTCTATTTTAATGAGTATTGAAGATGGGCTTAACAAAAATCGAGATACGCGTTTTTTAGTAAAGCAATATCCCTTTTTAGAGCTGCAATACTGTTTAAACGAATCTGGGCTTCAGCAAGGCAATAATGTTTGCTTTAAGCGTGCCTATAAAAAATTAGCCGAGCAAGGTAATCAGCAAGATTTAAGTGAGCGCCCTTACTTTTTACAATCTAAACAAACCGATTCGGTGTGCTTTACCGATCCGTATATTTCTATCGCAACTAATCATTTATGTATTTCGGCTATTAAAGAGTTAAAAAAGCCAATTAACCAGCAGCATTATTTAGTGTTAGACGTATGCTTAACCCAGTTAATTAAGTTTGTAATGGGAGACAGTGCGCGTGCCGGTATTTCGCCTTATTTTAAAGCGGGCTATGGGGTGATTGTGGCGTGTTTATTTACTTTGGTACTCTTTTTACTGAGCATAGTATTTAACGATATATACGCATTATTAACCCACTTTGACTCAGCGTCTGATCCCCTCGAGCCCTTTAGCATTATTATATATATTACTTTAGCGTTGGCCGTGTTTGATTTAGGAAAGACCATTCTCGAAGAAGAGATTTTAATGCATAAGGATATTTTTAGGCACTCTTCTACACGGCGCACAATTACTCGGTTTATATCTACCGTGCTAATTGCAATATCTATTGAGGCGCTATTAACCATTTTTAAGGCAGCGTTGGGGCAGGCTGAATACTTATTACCGGCCATTGCGATGATGCTTGCGGTGGTAGGGCTTTTAATAGCCTTGGCTATTTATGTGTATTTAGGAGCAAAAGCCGAAACCTTACTAATGCGGGCGCGCTCAAAATTAAAATCCTCCAAGTAGGAGGATTTTAATGCGATTGGTATGATTATTATTTAGCTTTAAACTTTACCTACTAATGCGGCTTATCTTGCTCGCGCTTTGCTTTAAAGTCTGAGGCACTCGTCCATGTAGGCCAATCGCCATTGTTAGCAAGCTGCGTGGCTATATCAACAATAAGCTCTATGTCTTGCTTTACGCCACCTAATGACCACTGCGGCGAGTAATCGTCGGCTTCTTTATGGTATTTATGCGCAATGTAATCAGGGTCGGTATCGCCAAGGCTCATAAATAATAAACTCGGCACACCTTGCTTAGCTAAAGAAAAATGATCTGATCTAAAAAACAAACCGTTTTGCGGGCGAGGGTCCATTTTAACAACGCGACCTTGCGCTTTTGCCGCGTTTGCTAGGTAGTTTTCTAGGGTGGATAAATCGTTACCGTATTGCAAAATGTAATCAGTGCCATCTAGCACGTTCATTCCGTCAATATTTAATAGCCCGACCATTTGTTTAGTGGGCACAACGCCACCGGTTGCAAACTCTTGGGAGCCAATGAGGCCAGTCTCTTCTGCGGTAAAATTAGCAAATAAAATAGAGCGTTTAAACGGTGTTTGCTGGTGGATTTGATTCATAATGCGGGCAATTTCGAGTGTTGCCGCTGTGCCAGAGGCATTATCCACTGCACCGTTATAAATTTTAGGGCCGCTGTCGGTTTGCTTGGTACCAAAATGATCCCAATGAGCACCTATTACCACGTACTCATTAGGGGCGTCGCTTCCTGTAATTTGCGCAACTACGTTATGTGATTTGGCATGCGATACTTCGTTTTTAAATGAAAGGTTGGCTGTTAAATTAAGCGCTGTGGCTTTAAAGTCATCACTTAAAGCCTTTTGTTTTAAATTTTGATAGTTAAGCTGCGCGGCATTAAAAATTTGCTCAGTAGTATTAAGTGTTAGCCAGCCCATAACTGGGAGCTTAGAAGCGTTTAGGTTATTGTCCATCAGGGTGTATTTAGTCCCTGTGTTTGAGCTTTCAACCACGCCCCAAGGGTAAGCTGCAGGGGCAGTTTCGTGCACAATAAATACCGCTTTGGCACCTTGGCGTGCGGCTTCTTCGTATTTGTAAGTCCACCGGCCGTAGTAGGTCATAGCATTACCTGTAAATAACGCATCGTTTTGTGTAGCAAAGCCAGGGTCGTTTACCAATACAATAACGGTTTTACCTTCAACATTAATGTTTTCGTAATCGTTCCAGTTGTATTCGGGGGCATTAATACCGTAGCCCACAAATACAATGTCAGAGTTTCGTACATCTATTACTGGCTGTAATTGCTCTGTACGGGCGGTAAAATCGTTACCTGCTTTAAACTTTAAGTCGCCTACCTGCAATTGCATATTTTGATTGGCCGTGACCATTGCCATTTTTACCGGCTGTAAAAACTTACCATTATACGCGCCAGTTAAACCCATAGCTTCGTATTGCTCGCTCAAGTAACCCACTGTTTTTACTTCACCATGAGTAAGTGGGCCGCGACCTTGAAAGTCATCAGAGGCTAGCGTTTTTATATGCTGTTTAACGTTATTTAGGCTTACGCTGGGCGTATTTTCTAAAGAAGAATGCTCGCTTGCAGGTTCAGAGCAACCAAAGAGAGCGACTAGCAGGCTTAGGCTAGCGCTTTTAAAAAGAGTAGAGGCCATAGTTTTCTGAATAGTTTTAAAAATTGGCTTTTAATATAAAGGAAGCACTGATGTGAGTCGAATATTTATCATCTTGCCAGTTCTATTTTTCAAAAATTGAAAATTGCCGGTGTAGGGTGTATAAATAATCGACAACAATAAATGGAGCACACACAATGAGCCAATCTAAAAAAAGCGGATACCTGTTTATAGGCAGCGGCGTAGCATTTTTTGCAGCAGCTTTGCTCGCACAGCAAGCGATGTTTTTTGCTTTAGCTGCATCTTTTGTAGTGTTAGGTACAATTAGTATAAAAAAAGCGGCTTAATAGCCGCTTATTTAATTAACACCTTGTAATAAATACCTTTAAAACACCTACCAAATTATTTTTTCCACCATTTATGGGTTATTGCAGCGTCGGTAGGGGTAAATATTTGTCCAAACTCGGGTGTACTCAATGTTACGTTATTTATGTTGCTTGCAGCCGTTACCCGTTCAAATGGGTCAACCCAAGCATGAAACGCCAAGTCAAACGTACCGTTATGAATAGGCACTAAAGTTTTACCTTGTAAATCAATATGAGCTTGAACCGATTGCTCTGGTGTCATGTGTATATCGGCCCAATCTTTGTCGTAGGCGCCTGTCTCAATTAGGGTTAAATCAAAAGGGCCGTACTTGTTACCAATTTCTTTAAAGCCTGCGAAATAACCCGAATCACCACTAAAATAAACACTTTGCTGGGAGGTTTTAATAACCCACGAACCCCAAAGTGTGTTGTTTGCATCACTTAATCCACGGCCCGAAAAATGCTGGGTAGGAGTAAAGGCAACTAATGCATGTTCGGTTTGTAACTCCTGCCACCAGTTAAATGTGCTAATTTTGTTTTCATTCACTCCCCACTTAACTAAATCGCTATCTACACCAAGTGGCACATAAAACTGCTTAGTTTTTGCAGACAGCTTTTTAATAGCTGATTTATCAAGGTGATCGTAATGGTTGTGCGAAATAAGCACCTTATCGATTGGTGGCAGTTCGCTAATACTAATAGGTAATTTAGAAAAGCGCTTTGGCCCTACAAAAGAAAAAGGAGATGCGCGCTCACTAAATACCGGATCGAGTAACCAGTATTCGCCATGCACTTTTAAAAGCACGCTAGAGTGGCCAAGTTTAATGACATGCACAGTATTATTTGCAAGGGAGTTAAGCATTTTTGCTGTAACACTTTTAATTGCAATGGGCTTTTTAGGTGTAATGTTGGTACGCTTTTCTGTTATGTAACGCCCTAAAATTCCGAGTGTTTTCTTAAAGCTATTCGGCTCAACCTGTTGATGGTTATGAAACCTACCATTTTCGTAGTTATCTACATTAGGTGCTTCATTAACACCTTGCGCAACTATCTGTTTATTCACGCTACAACCTCCAAAAACAATGATGGCGATGATCACAACTACCCATTTTATAAATGTCATCGTTAAACCTTAAAGTAAACTAATGAGTGTAGTTTTTCATTATTTTGATGAAAAGTAAACTATACAGTGCATTTTTTTATTGTTTAGTTAAAATGTAGCTATTAACAATTGCAGAACCCATTATGAAATTATCAGAAAAAAAACGCATAAATATTCTTCAAGCAGCAGAGCATCTGTTTTTTGAAAAAGGTGTAGAGCACACTAGTATGGATCAAGTTGCTGCAAAAGCGGAGGCTTCTAAGCGAACTGTTTATAATCACTTTGCGACAAAAGAAGAGCTATTTCAGGCTATTTTAACGACTATGCTGGCTAAAATTAATCATGGTGATGTTATTTACTTTAATAAAAATCAACCAATTGATTTGCAGCTTACTGCTATTGCCGAGCAAGAAGTGGCTATGCTTACATCGCCTGATTTTTTACGTTTAGCTAAAATTGCCTTTATGCAAATGCTACAAGAGCCGCAGCTAGCAAAGTCTTTAAGTAATAATACTATGGGGTGTATGACTTATTTAGAAGATTTTTTAGAGCAAGCTAGAACAGCAGGTGTTTTAAAAGGTGATGAGCTAAATATAGCTGCTAAACAGTTTGTGTATCAATTAAAATCGTTTGTGTTTTATCCGCTACTTTATGGGTTTGAAACAATAACAGAGCAGCAAAATAATAAAGTAATTGAACAAACAGTCAGCTTATTTCTGGCTAAATATAAAGCGTAAACTTAAAAGTAAAAAACCAGCAAATAGCTGGTTTTAATCATATAGCAAGTAACTAATTACTCATCTGCGTATTTTACGCGAATTTTGCTTTTATCAACGCTTAATTGATTAAGTGCTTTAATAGCGCTTCTACTTTCTAAGTCGTTTGGCATTTCTACAAAGGCAAAACCTTTTGATAAACCAGTATCTTTATCAAGCACTAAGTTACAGGTAGTTACTTTACCGTGTGCTGCAAACAACGTGCGAAGGTCTTGCTCTGTGGTAGCGCGAGACAAATTACGAACTAATAATTTCATATATAACCTAAATAAGGGGTTCGCTGAGGATTATCTCAAGTAACTTGGCTTTAACCTAATTTTATTTTTACCCTTTTATTTAAAGTTGTTTTTCGCAAATAGCTCAGCTAACAATTATAAAGCCATACTGGTAATAAAGATCTAGTTATTAAAACAAATAATTGGTAAGTTATATTTTACTTTATTTACTTACCATTAACCTGGGCTGGTTGTTTATGTCAAAGTTTGGCTTGCGTGTTTTAACTATTACTTGTGTTTGTTATTTGGGTATTTTAGCTGTAGGGTGCGGCAGCTCAGGGTCAAAAAGTGAGCCTGTAAATGCATCGGTTGTAGCGCAAAGCGCCGCGGTAATTAGCGGTCAAACAACTGTAAGTATTGAAAATACCCGCGATATAGCAATTACAGGTGAACTATCTATAACGGATGCACAAGCCAATGAGACAGTATTTAAAACGCAAAGCAATAACACCACAGCTTATGGTTCATTTAGCTTAACTGAGGATGGTAATTGGTCATATACACTTAATGGCGAGCATGCCACTGTGAGTGCACTAAACGAGGGCGAAACCTTACTTGATGAAATAACTGTCACATCGGCAGATGGCACCGAAGCGACAGTGTCTATAACTATTATAGGCACTGCAGGCCGTGATGATTTTATAGTAACGCAAGAAACAACCCTCAATGCCGATGGCGAAAACACAGGGCTAAGTGCTTATACATTAATAGAAAATGCGTTTAGTGAAGGTGCAATTGAATCGCCTGATATGTATAGCGGTAATCATCAAGATGTTGTGCATATTATTGAAGATACTGACCCAATCGTAGGTAATCACTTTGTGTTTTTAGCACATCGTGATGAAGACCAAGATAAAGATAAGGGCGCAACCGACCGCCAGCGCAACGAAATAAAAGCCTTTGATAAATCGCCCGCCGCAACACTTGCCTTTAAAGACGAAACCGTACAATACAGTTGGAAGTTTAAAGTCTCTAGCGAGCTTGAGCTAAGTAGTAAATTCAGTCACTTTTTCCAAATAAAAGCCCGTAACGATAGCAACGACAATACCAATGGCAACGATGACCAACCTATTATTACGCTCTCTGGTGCACAAAAAAACAGTACAGGTAATCAGCTGCAAGTACGTTATAGCGCAGGCTTTGATGAAAACGGTAACAGCACAGGGCTTGATAAAAACCTTATCGAAACCGACTGGTCACTCATTACTGATGAATGGGTAGCGGTATTTGTACAAGCCACTTTTAGTGAAGCGGGGCAATTTGAAATGACCCTAACCCGCTTAAGTGACAACACGGAGCTACTTAGCATTAGCGAGCAAAACATAGATATGTGGCGTGGCTTTAGCGATGATGACTTTGCCCGTCCTAAATGGGGTATCTATCGTTCAATAGTCGAAACCGATAGCCTTCGCGCTGAAGAAGAGCAGGTACGATTTGCTGATTTTGTGATTAAAAAAGGCGTTTTAGCGCAGTAAATATTTGCCTAGTTTTTTATCGTGGCTACTTACACGTTGTTGAATAATAGCCACTATGTGACGGCGTATCCACTGCAAACCGGCATCGTTGTCTTGGCGCTTATGCCAAATAACAGAGACAGGCGTTGGTGGCGTATCAATAGGGCTTTTTAAAACCACGAGCTTATTGGTAAATATTTCCTGCTCAAGCGCTATTGAGGGAATGACACAAATAAGATCGGTATTTTTAAGAATATTAGGTACATTTGCCGCGTTATTTACCGTCATCGCTACTCGGCGTTTTAACCCTAATACTCTTAGTGCTTGATCAGATGGCCCTAAAATATCGCCCGTAATTGATACTAATAAATGATCTGTATTAGCAAAGTCAGTAATACTTAATGGGGCATTAGCAAGCGGGTGGTCAGGGCGCATAAGTACAACATATTTAGGCTTTAATAAGTGCTCGGCTCTAATAACGTTTTCAGACAGGGTGTAGCGATTAATTGCCAGTTCGGCTTCGGCGTCTTTAAGTACATTGGCAGCC
>NZ_AUTO01000075.1:0-63698 GCF_000498055.1 Pseudoalteromonas sp. TB51 | reverse complement strand
CTCTACCGCCCGATTCGGGATTGCATGGATATTAATGCCTGGGGCCTGCTGCTCAATAATTTTACGAAGAGGTCCCCATATCATTTCTACAAATATATCAGCGGCAGAAATCCGAAAAGTGCGCTGCGCTGTCGCTGGGTTAAATTCACTTTGGTTTATAGCATGCTCTAATGATCCAAGTGGCCCCTGTATTTGCCCCCATAAATTGTTAGCAAATGCAGTAGGTTGAATATTTCGGCCATCTTTTATAAATAACTCTTCTCCCCACGCTGCGCGCATACGTGCAAGCGCATTAGATACCGCAGGTTGTGTCAGCGATAATTGCTCTGCTGCACGAGTGATACTGCCTTCAGTCATGATGGCATCAAAAATCATTAGTAAATTAAGCTCTTGAGGACGGATATAGCACCGTTATAAATTTTAAATGTAAGATTATTTTACATCATTTTTAGTGATGTGTTTTATACAATAATATAATTATTTTTATGCTTTAGTCGCGTTCATAATATAAGCAGATTTTAACACAACTCGTACAGCAAGAGAGTTAACCATGTCAGCTATATATAAATTTACATACACGTTTATTATTGCACTATTAGCGATAATACTGGGTGCATGCAGCGATAAGCCAAGTTCTATTCAAAGTAATGATGATTCTACGCAAGGGGTGGCCGTAGAAGTGGCCGAAGTAATAAGTCAGCGAATAACCGAGTGGGACAGCTTTACAGGGCGGCTAGAGTCGCCGCAAATAGTGTCTTTGCGTCCTCGCGTATCTGGTTATATTGAAGCGGCAGTATTTGAAGAGGGTGAGCTGGTAAATAAAGGCGACACCTTATTTTTAATTGATAGCCGCGAATTTAATGCACAAGTAAACCGCCTAACAGCGCAACTTGATGAAGCAAAAAGCCGCTTAAAACTAGCAAAGCAAGATTTTAATCGAGCTAAAGAGCTATTTAAAAGTAAATCAATATCTAAAGAGTTATTAGAGACCCGAGGCGCAGAGGTTGACCAAGCAAATGCCTACGTAGCACAAAGTAATGCATCCCTTGAACTTGCACAGCTAAACAAAACCTTTACACGCGTAGAAGCGCCTATTTCTGGGCGAGTGTCTCGTGCGTTAATTACCGAGGGCAACTATGTCAGTGCAGGGCAAACTGTAATGACCTCTATTGTCTCTACAGAGCAGGTTTATGCCTATTTTGATATTGATGAAGCAACATGGCTTAACTATCAACAAGCGCACCTTGATAACAATCAACCTACCGCGTTACCTGTGGCGATGCGTTTAGCGAATGAGCAAAATTACCAACACTGGGGCAAGCTTGATTTTGTTGATAACCAAGTAAATACCCAAACCGGTACATTACGTGTGCGGGCTGTATTTAATAATCAAGACGGCGCGATTTTACCTGGGTTATTCGCCCATTTAAAATTAGCAGGGGGCAATACTGAGCAAGGTATTTTAATTGCTGAGAAAGCCATTGGTACCGATTTAAATAATAAATACGTTTTAACGGTTGATGAGCAAAATAAAGTGCAATACCGCGCCATTACTTTAGGCGACAAAGTGGGTGAGCTACGAGTTATTAAACAAGGTTTAAAAAGCGGCGAACGCATAGTAGTTAATGGCTTGCAGCGCGTGCGCTCTGGCGTACTCATTAAGCCAGAATTAATTAATATGGCAAAGCAAAGTACTTTAAACGAGTTACAAGCATGGCAGCAAAAGGTTGATAATCAAAACCGCTTAGCCAATGCCGAGCCAACACTTGAAATAGGCATGTAATAATGAATTTTTCTCAGTTTTTTATTCATCGACCTATTTTTGCAGCGGTTTTATCTATTCTTATTTTTATAGGGGGTGCCATAGCCATATGGCAATTACCTATTACAGAATACCCAGATGTAGTACCCCCAACAGTTGTTGTTACAGCTAACTACCCAGGTGCCAATCCTAAGGTAATAGCCGAAACCGTGGCCACAGTGCTTGAACAAGAGATAAACGGCGTAGAAAACATGCTGTACCAGTCATCGCTTGCAAACTCTGCCGGCACCATGACATTAACAGTCACCTTTGCGATAGGAAGCGATCCTGACGAAGCAACTACCTTGGTACAAAATAGGGTAAATAGAGCAATACCTCGCCTACCAGAGGAAGTACAAAGGCTAGGTGTAGTCACCGAAAAGTCATCACCCAACCTTACCCTCGCGGTACACATAACTTCGCCTACAGGGCGATACGACAGTTTGTACCTGTCTAATTATAGCGATCAATTTATAAAAGATGAGCTAAAGCGCATTAATGGCGTGGGCCAAGTACGTGTATTTGGCGCAGGCGATTACAGTATGCGTGTGTGGCTAGAGCCTAACAAATTAGCGGCGCTCAATTTAAATCCAAGTGATGTAGTCAATGCTATTCGCTCGCAAAATCAGCAAGCTGCGGCAGGAAGCCTAGGCGCACAACCCATAGGCACCAGTGAGTTTCAATGGCTTATCAATGTAGAAGGGCGCTTAATAGAGCAAGACGAGTTTGAAGAAATAATCGTAAAAACGGGTGATAACGGCGAAATTACACTGCTAAAAGATGTTGCTAGAGTAGAGCTAGGTGCAGATAGTTATACCCTTAGGCCACTTCTTAATAATGAATCCATTGCCGCTGTGCCTGTTTTTCAAGCGCCAGGCTCTAATGCATTACAAATTTCTGACGATGTGCGCGCTAAAATGGCTGAACTGTCGGCGCTATTTCCAGAGGGTATGAGCTATGAAATAGTGTATGACCCTACCGTATTTGTAAGGGGCTCTATTGAAGCTGTAGTCGATACATTATTTGAAGCGGTTTTATTAGTTGTGTTGGTAATTGTGCTGTTTTTACAAACATGGCGAGCATCTATTATTCCGCTGGTGGCAGTGCCAATTTCATTAGTGGGCACCTTTGCTTTTATGCATTTAATGGGATTTTCACTTAATGCGTTGTCATTATTTGGCTTGGTGTTAGCAATCGGTATTGTTGTTGATGATGCCATTGTTGTGGTCGAAAACGTTGAAAGAAACATCAGTGAGGGATTAAGTCCCATTGATGCAACCACTCAAGCAATGAAAGAAGTAACAGGGCCTATTATTGCCACTACTTTAGTGCTTGCTGCGGTGTTTATTCCTACTGCGTTTATGAGCGGTTTAACAGGGCAATTTTATCGTCAATTTGCTCTTACAATTACTATTTCAACAGTGCTTTCTGCCATTAACTCGCTTACGCTAAGCCCCGCGCTGGCTGCGTTATTACTCAAACCTCATGGGCAAGACAACGATTGGTTAAGCCGTGCCATTAATAAATTATTTGGCCGTTGGTTATTTGCGCCTTTTAACAAAATGTTCGATAAAGCCTCGGGTCAATACACAGGAGCCGTTGGCCGAATAGTGCATAAGGGCGGCATAATTGGTGTGCTATACGTTGGTTTACTGGCCTTAACGTGGCAGCAGTTTGAAAATACGCCAACAGGGTATGTTCCGCCGCAGGATAAAATGTATCTCGTCGCTTTTGCGCAATTACCTAATGCAGCATCGCTAGATCGCTCTGAAGCGGTGGTTCGCCAAATGTCAGAGATAATCAGGGCGCACCCAGGCGTTAGTGACGCCGTCGCCTTTGCAGGTTTAAGCATTAATGGTTTATCTATAAACCCAAGTTCGGGGATGATGTTTACACCGTTAGAGCCGTTTTCAAAGCGGCAGGGCCCGCGCATGTCGGCAGCTGAAATAGCGGAAGATTTAAATAAACAACTTAGTCAAATAAAAGGCGCTAATGTTGCTATATTTCCGCCTCCTCCAGTAAGGGGAATGGGCACTATTGGTGGCTTTAGGCTGCAGCTTGAAGATAGAGGCTCATTAGGGTTTGACACCTTGCAGCAAGTAACAAATGAAGTAATTGCTAAGGCTAAAGCCGACCCCGCCCTTGCTAATGCGTTTACCAGTTTTACAACCGACGTACCGCAGCTAGATGTAAAGGTAGACCGTAAAAAGGCGCTAAGCTTAGGGCTTGAAATAAACACCTTATTTGAAGCAATGCAAGGCTATTTGGGCACAGTTTATGTGAACGACTTTAATTTATTTGGTCGCACGTATCAGGTAAATGTGCAGGCCGATGCACCGTACAGGGAAGATGTAGAGCAAATTAAGCAATTAAAAGTGCGCAATAAAAATGGCGATATGATCCCCCTTGGCGCAGTGCTTAGTATTGAACATAGTTTAGGGCCAGATAGAGTAATGCATTATAACGGCTATGTTACGGCTGAGGTTAACGGCGTACCCGCACCAGGGTATAGCTCTGACCAAGCTAAAGCCGCAATAGAAAAAATACTCGATGAAACACTGCCAATGGGTATTGCGTATGAGTGGACAGACATAACCTATCAGCAAATTTTAGCGGGCGATACTTCAATGTATGTATTTCCACTTATTGTGTTGCTTGTATTTTTGGTTTTAGCAGCGCAGTACGAAAGCTTACGTTTGCCTGTCGCTATTATTTTAATTGTGCCTATGACATTGCTAAGTGCGCTGATTGGTGTGGCTATTTATGGTGGTGATAATAATATTTTCACCCAAATTGGCCTAATCGTGTTGTTTGGACTGGCCACTAAAAACGCTATTTTAATTGTTGAGTTTGCAAAAGATCTGCAAGATACCGGTATGGATGCATTTAATGCCATTAAAGAGGCGAGCCGGTTGCGATTACGCCCAATATTAATGACCTCAATAGCATTTATTATGGGGGTTGTACCTATGGTGTTTTCATCGGGAGCAGGCTCTGAAATGCGCCAAGCTATGGGCGTTGCGGTATTTTCTGGCATGATAGGCGTAACGGTATTTGGCTTAATACTTACACCTGTGTTTTATTATATACTTAAACGCAGTGGTAAAAATTAAACCGACAAAAAAGCCCTTAGCAATTTAATTGCTAAGGGCTTTTTTAATGCGTTTTAAAAAGTAACTATTTTACTTCTTTACCTGCAGCTTGTTGGTCAGCGTGATAGCTTGAACGAACAAATGGGCCAGAGGCAGCATGCGTAAAGCCAATTTCATCAGCGTATTCTTTTAGTGCGTCAAATTCCGCTGGTGGCACGTAACGTTTAACTGGCAAGTGATGCTTAGAAGGCTGTAAGTATTGGCCAACGGTAAGCATGTCAACGTTATGCGCACGCAGGTCACGTAATACTTCTTCTATTTCACTAATTTCTTCACCTAGGCCAACCATTAAGCCAGACTTAGTTTTTACCTCTGGGTGCGCTTCTTTAAAGCGACGAAGTAATTCTAACGACCACTTATAATCGGCACCCGGGCGCGCAAGCTTGTACAAACGCGGGGCAGTTTCTAGGTTGTGATTAAACACATCAGGTGGCGTTTCAATTAAAATCTCCAGAGCACGGTCCATACGACCACGAAAATCTGGCACTAAAATCTCAATGGTAATGGTTGGGTTGTGCTTACGGATTTCGCGAATACAATCGGCAAAATGCTGTGCGCCGCCATCACGTAAATCATCACGGTCAACCGAGGTAATAACCACGTAGCTAAGCTTCATGTCTTTAATTGTCAGTGCAAGCTTTTCAGGCTCTGCTGCATCAGGTTTTAGTGGGCGACCATGGGCAACATCACAAAATGGGCAACGACGAGTACAAATAGCACCTAAAATCATAAAGGTAGCAGTACCGTGGTTAAAACACTCCGAAAGGTTAGGGCACGAGGCCTCTTCACATACTGAGTGTAAGCCGTGCTTGCGCATAGCTTGTTTTATACCGTCGATACGCTCGGTAGATTTTGGTAAGCGAATTTTAAGCCACTCTGGCTTGCGCAACATTTCAGTTTTTTCTGTAGGTAAAACTTTAACGGGGATCAACGCCATTTTTTCTGCGTCGCGTAGTTTTACACCTGGTTCCATTTTGACTGGTTTATTCATTCGTTTTCAAACCCTTCAGTATGCTTAACCTGTGTTGCATTAAGCTTCTTTATCATGTGTTTTACCAGCCCTTCACCTGCTTGTGCTAAGTTTTGAGGGCCGTTTAATTCTTTCGTTTGCACCATGTTCATGCCAGCATAACCACACGGGTTGATGCGTAAAAACGGGCTTAAGTCCATGTTAACATTTAATGCTAATCCATGAAACGAGCAACCACGACGAACACGTAATCCTAATGATGCAATTTTACTGTCGTTTACGTACACACCGGGTGCATCGGCTTTTGCGTAGGCTTTAATATCATACTCATTAAGGGTATCAATAATGCACTCTTCAAGCCAAGTAACAAGCTCGCGCACACCGATTTTTAAGCGGCGCAAGTTAAATAATACATACATCATTTGTTGGCCGGGGCCATGGTAAGTAACTTGCCCGCCACGGTCTACCTTAATGACTTCTATGTCACCAGGGGCGAGTAAATGCTCATCTTTACCAGCTTGGCCTTGTGTAAATACACTCTCGTGCTCTACAAGCCAAATTTCATCTGGCGAGCTNTAGGCTTGCATTTTTTGCCAAATTGGCATGTAACGCTGACGGCCTAGTTGGCGTACGATTAAAGTGTTTTCGTTCACAACAAGTCTCAACTATGGCTTAAAGCATATGGCGTACGTCATCAATGTTGCTGATCACGTTGTAAATTTCTTCTATGTGTTTACCGCTTGTCACTGTGGCAACAAACGTTACCGACTCATAATTGCCTTTACTGCTTGGCTTTACTTTTGGTGCGTAGTCACCAGGTGCAATAGGTTGTAATTTAGCTAAAATTTGTTCCGTAAGGTTAACGTTTGCTAAACCCATAACTTTAAATGTGAACGGACATGGGTACTCAAGGTACTCATCAAATTTAGTATTTTTAACAGGTTGAACCACGACGGTGACTCCTCAAACAAAAAATGTTGGCTACGTGAGATAATATCAATCCGCAATAAGACTTAATCATTTTGCGGGGCTAAACGTGTTGCTACCTGTGTTAAAAAATGCTCATTTAGAACAACTAAATAGCGATTTATTAGCCAAGTTATCAACACGTTTTTCCAGCCTCAAAATAGATTACTTAATTAACCGAATTGGTATAACGCTAAGCGTGACTGGCAGGTTTAGGGTGATCCTGCTTATATGGGGCGCATTCTAGCATTTTTCAAGCAAAAAAAAACGCCTCATAACAGAGGCGCTTCGTTTAACAACCCAACGACTGTCGGGTTATTTTTACGTTTACATAATTTGTAAACGTAAGTAGTCGTAAATTTTGCTAAAGAAGCTGCCTTCTTCCACTTCTTCAAGTGTAACTAGTGGGTATTGTGCAATGTCTTCGCCCTCTAGTTGTAAGAATAACGTACCTACTTTAGTGCCTTTCGCTAATGGTGCTTCAAGCGTGTTGTCTAGCTCAAAGTTAGCTTTAAGGTTTTTATGTTGACCACGTGGAATGGTAATTGGGGTATCTTCTAAAATGCCCAACGATACATTTTCTTTATTACCCATCCAAATACGTTGTTCTGCAAAGCTGTCGCCTGCTTTGTAAGGTGTAATTGTTTCAAAAAAGCGAAATCCGTAGTTAAGTAGTTTTTTGCTTTCTACTTTACGTGCGCGCTCGCTTGATGTGCCCATAACAACCGCAATTAAACGCATGTCGTTTTTAGTTGCAGACGTTACTAAGCTATAGCCTGCCTCTGATGTGTGACCCGTTTTAATGCCATCAACATCTAGGCTTTCATCCCATAACAAAGAGTTACGGTTATATTGTTTAATGCCGTTGTAAGTAAACGATTTTTGCTTATAAAGTGCGTACTCATCAGGTACATCACGAATAAGTGCAGCGCCTAGCGTCGCCATATCACGTGGGGTAGTGTAATGCTCGTCTGTATCTAAACCGTGGCTATTAATAAAGTGGCTGTTGCTCATGCCTAATTTTGCGGCATGGGCATTCATTAAATCAGCAAATGCGCTTTCGCTACCTGCAATATGCTCAGCCATGGCTACACACGCATCATTACCAGATTGAATAATAATACCGTGATTAAGCTCATCAACACTTATTTGCTTGCCTACTTCAATAAACATTTTTGACGATTCAGGGAAGTTTTTAGCCCAGGCTTTTTCGCTCACTGTAACCATATCGGTTGGTGCAATGTTACCGGCGTTTATTTCTGTACCAATTACATAACTGGTCATCATTTTAGTTAAGCTTGCAGGGGCTAGTTTTGTATCAGCTTCACCTTCAGCAATAACTTTACCTGTTGTAAAGTCTACTAAAAAATAACCTTTTGCATTAATTTGAGGTGGAGCCGGAATAATTTGGGCGCTGGCTGAAAATACGGCGGCTGTGCAAACTAAGCCGCATACACCTTTGAGGATTTTATGTTTAATTGATTTCATCATACTCATTAATGGTTAAAGTTAAAAATTCGCGTTAGTCCATCTTATACCCAAACTACCCCGAGATGCGAGCGTCGTTGGAATTAAAAATAACTTAGACAAGGCATTGATTGTCAATAATAGTCACTCTACTGTTCAAATCAATAACGCAGTATAAATCGTTTTTAAACCACGCTTCAGGGCGTTTCACTAAGGCTGATTTTCTGTGTTGTTATTTTTTATAGGGATTGCCATTTAAAAAATAACACCTAGATTTTAAGCCCCAATACAACGCTGAATCCTACATTTTGGCGTGGTTTAGGTATTTGTCTTACTGAGTGTAAAGCAAGAACGCGTTTTGAAATTGGTTTTGTTTTAATTTTTTTAATACGTCTTGTGCATGCTGGGCATCTTTAATCGGGCCCAAATGCAAACGATATATGTTGTCTGCTTTTACTATATTAGTAGGTACTTGATACTGCAGGCGTAATGTAGAAGCTAATGCTTCAATATTGCTAAGCGTACTACCCGCAGCTACCTGTATATATGTTTTACGTGCAGGAATGCTGTCGAGCGTAATCGCCTCTAGCTTAACCTTGGCTGTACCGTGAGTGTGATAGCCTAATTTATAAGCAGCAGCATACGAAAGATCTATTATTCTGTCATCATGAAACGGCCCACGGTCGTTTACACGTACAATCACCGATTTATTGTTGGCAGTATTAGTAACGCGTACAAAGCTTGGCAGGGGTAAGGTTTTATGCGCAGCGCTCATGGCAAACATATCGTAAATTTCACCGTTTGAGGTATGGTAGCCATGAAACTTACGGCCGTACCACGAAGCGATCCCTTCTTCTGTATACCCTTTTTCATCAAGCATTGGTGTGTAACGTTTGCCTAATACCTCGTAGGGGCGACTTGCACTGGCACTTTTTTTAACATCCACCACAACGGCATCTTGCATTTCAAGTGCGGTTGGCGCGCGTAAAGGTGCGGCATCGTGCTCCATATGATAACGACTATTAGAGCCGCTACTACATGCGCTTAACATAAATATTAAGGCTGAAATAAATAACAGCTGGGTAGGCTTATTCATTATTTTAAAAGCATCCTTTTATCTGTCGCAATTGACATAATAATGCCAAATCCGGCCATTAACGTCACCATAGAGGTGCCGCCATAACTAATAAGGGGTAAAGGTACACCTACAACAGGCAACAAGCCCGATACCATGCCTATATTTACAAAAATATAAACAAAAAAGGTGAGGGTAAGGGCGCCGGCCAATAATTTACCAAACGCATCTTGCGCGTTTACTGCAATGTATAAACCACGGCCGATAATAAATAAGTACAGGCTTAATAAAACACATACACCAAATAAGCCAAACTCTTCACTTAATACCGAAAATATAAAGTCGGTATGGCGCTCTGGTAAAAATTCGAGTTGTGATTGCGTACCTTGCAACCAGCCTTTACCTTCTATACCACCAGAGCCGATGGCTATTTTGGATTGAATAATATGATACCCCGAGCCAAGCGGATCGCTCTCTGGGTCTAAAAACGTTAATACGCGCTGCTTTTGGTAGTCGTGCATACCGTAGTGCCAAAATGGCCATGCTGCCAGTGCGACAATCGAGCTTAAAAAACCAATTAAACGCCAGCTTAAACCGGATAAAAACAACACAAATATTCCTGAGCTGGCAATCAAAATTGAGGTGCCTAAGTCGGGCTGTTCTTTAATTAATAAGGTAGGCAGCATCACGATGACAAAGCCAATAATTAGGTGTAATGGACGTGGCGGAAGTTGGTTTCGGCCAATATACCAAGCCACCATCATAGGGACTGCCAGCTTCATAAGTTCTGAGGGCTGAAAGCGAGTAATACCTAAATTTAACCAGCGCTGAGCGCCCTTTGAGCTCACGCCAAATAGCAATACGCCCACCAACATGAGTAACCCAACACAGTAAAGGGGGATCACTAAGCGTTTAAGAGTCGCGGGGGAGAACTGTGCAAGCACTATCATGCCTATAATAGCGCCGCCCATACGGGTGATATGGCGGAACATCATGGCCGAGTCTTGGCCGCTTGCGCTATATACTATGGTGATACTGCCTGCCATCATAAGTAATAAGGCAATTAGTAACGGTAAGTCTAAATGCATGCGCATCCATATCGAGCGCTGGGTGTTTAATACGGTCATTGCGCTGTATTCCTAGCAACTTCTATTGGGTTTGCTGCAAAATAGTAATCCATTAGCTCACGTGCAATAGGTGCACCCACAGAGCTGCCGCCACCGGTGTTTTCTACCACAATTGAAACTACAATTTTAGGGTCGTCATACGGAGCAAAACCAATATAAATCGCGTTATCGCGTTGGCGCTCCTTTAGTGATTTTGCATCGTAACGCTCACCTTGGGCAATACTCACTACTTGCGCTGTGCCTGTTTTACCCGCAGGATCATAATTAGCGCCTTTAAATGCACGGTGTGCAGTTCCTGTTACTTTTTTTACGGTATTGTGCATGGCATCGAGCGCGATACGCCAGTTATCAGGGTTATTAAGTACCACCGGCGGTTTTTCTTCGTTATTAATTTGCGTCACTTGGTCTTCTTTTTTAGCCACTTGTGCTAAATGCGGCGGGTGGTTTATGCCTTTATTAACCAATATGTTAGTCGCGTTAGCAATTTGAATAGGGGTGGCAGTCCAATACCCTTGGCCAATCCCCACTGAAATAGTATCGCCACGCCACCACGACTCTTTAAAGCGGCCTTCTTTCCACTCTTTTGAGGGCAGTATGGCTGTGGTTTCTTCGTGTATGTCTATTCCCGATAAGTCACCAAAGCCAAAGCGGGCCATAAAATTACTAATTTTTGTTATGCCTAAGCGGTATGCCGCATCGTAAAAGTAAGTATCGCACGACTCTTCAATCGCTTTGTAAACATCTACGTGGCCGTGGCCCCAACGTTTCCAATCGCGCCATTTATGTTCAACATTCGGTATTTGAAAAAAACCAGGATCCCACACCGAGGTGCTTTCACTGACAATGTTTTCTTCAAGTGCCAGTATGGCCATATGCGGTTTTACTGTGGAAGCCGGCGCATAGCGCCCTTGAGTTGCACGGTTAATAAGAGGGCGGTCGGGGTTTAGCAGTGCTTTATAATCTTTACTGCTAATACCATGGACAAATAAATTAGGGTCGTAACTTGGGTTTGAATAAAGTGCTAATACGCCGCCATCTTTGGCATCCATTACTACAACCGCGCCGCGCATATCTTTAAGCGCATGTTGGGCTATTTGTTGTAAACCTATATCTAAGGTAAGCACTAAATCACTGCCTGGCTGTGGGGGAGTCATACTTAATGTGCGAATAACACGGCCGCGGTTATTTACTTCAACGCGTTGAGATCCGACTTGGCCATGCAAAAGCTGCTCGTAATATTTTTCTATGCCAAGCTTACCAATATCGTGCGTAGCGCGGTAATTTGTGGCTTGGTCTTCTTGTTCTAACTTATTAAGTTCTTTGCGGTTTAGTTTTGCAACGTAGCCTAATGCATGGGTTAGCGTATCGCCATATGGGTAAAAGCGTGCAAGGCGCGCTTCAATGCTAAAGCCCGGAAATTTATGCTGATTAACCGCAAATTGGGCCACTTCGGTTTCATCTAAGCGGGCTTTTAGTACTTGCGACTTAAAACGACGCGTATGCTTTATGTCATCAATAAAGTCTTTTTTTTGCTGCTCGGTAATCGTAATTATTTTGCTAACTTGCTCAAGCGATTTAGCTAAATCATCGACCTCTTCAGGAATAACCTCGAGGTTATAAACGGGTTTGTTTTCAGCAAGCAGTACACCGTTGCGGTCGTAAATGAGGCCACGGTTTGGCGCAATAGGAATGACTTTAATACGGTTATCGTTAGAGCGGGTTTGATAGTCGGTGTGTTCTTCTACCTGAATGGTATAAAGATTAGAAAGCAAAATTGCCACTAAGCCTAAAACAAAAATAAAACCCACAAATGCGCGCCGTGCAAATAAGTTTGCCTCAGCGGAATGGTCGCGTATTGTGGGTCTTTGCTTAATCATAACAAGGCGTTACTCGCGATGATAAGGATGGTTGTTATTTAAGCTCCAGCCTCGGTATAGGCTTTCGGCAACAATAATACGCACTAAAGGGTGCGGTAACGTTAAGTTAGATAACGACCACTTTTGCTCAGAGGCGGCAATGCACTCAGGGGCTAACCCTTCAGGNCTGCCACTTTTCCATATTTTTAGCAAGTTGGTGAGTATCAAGTGGTTTACCTGTTACCTCTAGGGTAACAATGCGATTGCCTTTTGGAATAGCGGCTAAGGTTTTTTCACCTTCGGTGTGTAAAATGCGTTTAATATCGGCATTTTTACCGCGTTTACCGGCCGGAATTTCTATTAACTCAAGCGCCATATCTTTAGGAAAACGGCGTTGGTACTCTGCAAATCCGGTTTCTACCCACGCTGGCATTTTTGTGCCAACGGCAATCATTTGTATTTTCACGTATTACTTCCAAGCTCAATTAAAAAATAGTGGCGCTTAGCCCCACAGTTTTTCTAGATCGTAATAGCTACGTGCGTGATCTTGCATCACGTGTACAACTACATCACCTAAATCTACCAGTACCCATTCGCCTTCGTCTTGACCTTCGTAACCTAAAGGTTCTTCGCCAGCGTGGCGAGCTTCTTTTGCTACGTTATCAGCAATTGATTGCACATGACGCTTAGAAGTACCCGAACACACAACCATGTAATCGGTAATGTCTGAGCTGTCACGTACGTCTAGTTGTACCACGTCGCGTGCTTTCATATCGTCAATTTTGTCTAGTGCAAAGGCAAGTAGTTGTTTCGAATCCAAGGTATTGTCTCAATTTTAAATTTAATAGCGTGCATTTTAACATGCTAGGGGGTTTTAATCATCACTTTGATAAAGCTGGTGTTGCTTAATGTAGTGACTGACAGGTTCGGGTAATAGTTCATTATTTTTATTGGTTTTTTTTAATTGCTCTCGAATAGTGCTTGAGGCAGCATCAAGGGTTTCACCAGGTAAAAAATAAAGCTTACCAAAGTTGTGTGTGGCAAGTTGCTGTGGCGCTTCAGTGTGGGCATTACTGATATAGCTTTTAAGCGCCTTATTTGGGTTACATGTTTGCCCCGGGCGATGATAAACCACTATATGGCATAGCTGTGTAATTGCTTGCCATTCATACCATTTGTCGAGGTTATTAAACGAGTCCATGCCCATTAAAAAAAGAATTGGCGTATCTGGGTGCTCAGCTCTTAGCTCTTGTAAACTTAACAATGAGTACGAGGGCCCAGTACGATTAAGCTCTCTTAAATCAAGTGCAAAATGAGGGTAAGGGGCAATAGCGGCATTGAGCATATTAATACGGTGCGCTGTACTTATACCTGGCGCAGCTTTGTGCGCGGGAAGTGCACAGGGCATAAAGTACAACGTGGATAAGTTAAATGTATTTACACACTGTGAGGCCATATTTAGGTGGCCTAAATGCACGGGGTCGAAGGTGCCGCCAAAAATTGCAATCATGTTAAAAATCTTTAGTTAAGTGCGTGGCAAGGCATTGGAATATCAAGCGGCTGGCAAAACTTAATACAAATATGGGCAAGCGCTTGGTAAGGCGCAATTAAGTTACCTTGTTTGTAGCTTGAATCAAACAGTGCAAGCTCACTGCTTATTTGCTCAAGGGTATTAATATTTAAGCGGTTAATTGCATTTTGCACTGGGCCTTGCTGGTTTTTCCAAATACCATTTTTTTTAAATAACTGTGCGATAGGCTCGCCATTTAAAAGCCCTTGCTGAATAGTGAGCAAACTGGTGAGCTCTTTATTTATAGCCCATAAAATACTCACCACTTCGGTGTTATCGCTGGCCAGTTTATTAAGTACCTTAATTGCTTGCTTGGCGTGGCCATTTAATAGGGCATCACTTAAATCAAAAATATCAAACTTGGCTTGATTTAATAGCCCTTGCATCACAAGTTGCTGGGTTATTAAGGCATTACCATGCAGTAGCGAGAGCTTTTCGATCTCCTGAAAACACGCTAACAAATTGCCTTCGGTAGCGTTAATTAAGCTCAGTTTTGCTTCGTTTTGCATATTTAGAGAAAGGCGTGCTACTTGTTCATCTAACCAGCGTTTTAAATGATTCCCTGCAAGCGGGTAGCACGGTACAAATACACCGTGTTTATCGAGTGCTTTAAACCAGGCGCCACGTTGTACGTCTTGGCTGGCTTTAGCCCCTTTTACAATTAAAATGGTATCAGGGTTAATTAACTCGACTATTTTTTTAAAGGTATTACTACCTGGGGTGCCAGGTTTTTGTTGGTTTAAATCAAGCTCAATTATAGTGCGCGCACTAAACAAAGACATGCTTTGATATTGAGCTATAATTTCTTGCCAATCAAACCCTTGCATTAGGGTAAATTTAATTACCTCATCAAAGCCTTGGGCTTTTGCCGTGTCGCGTATTTGCTGCACACATTGCGCTTCTTGAAACGGTTCTTCACCAAACACTAAATAAAAGGGTTTTAAACCTTTATTTAATTCACTCGGTAACTGATTAGCATAACAGCGCATTATAGTTGCGACAGCTCTCTAACAATACGACCACTGGCTTGCTTACGAATTTCGCTAATAAGCAGCTCAAGCTCTTTTGCTTTTGCAAGTGCGTGATCGGGGTCGTCTTGGTAGTTACGATAAAGCTCAAAGCGTTTTTCTATGGCTTTTTCGCCTGGGCGTTTAACAACATAACTTACCCCGTAGGCAAGCTCGTATTCAGCCACCTGACCATTTTGAAACAACGATAAGGTTTGGCGCTCAATGCTTTCTTTGCGTAAGTACAGCTGGGCAACATTTTTAGCCGAAGGCGTCAGTTCTACGTTACTGGCTTTAAGCTCTTTTTTAAGGTTTAAAAATAACGATGATTTTTCATCATCACCTTTAAGTGTAAGCGTTTTAAGGTTATCTGGCAGGCTAGAGGCTTTCTTTAAATGAAAGCCACAGCTAGATAACACAAAACACATTAGCACTAAGGCTAATGTGTTTTTAAGGGTGTTAAAGCTAACCATTTAGTTAGCTACCACGTTAAGTAGTTTACCCGGTACGTAAATAATTTTACGAATGGTTGCGCCATCAGTAAATTTAGTTACGTTAGACTCAGCAAACGCAAGTGCTTCTACCTGCTCTTGTGTTGCATCGGCGGCTACAGTTAGCTTAGCGCGTAGTTTGCCATTTACTTGTACGATGATTAATTTTTCATCTTCAACAAGGGCAGACTCGTCAACTTTAGGCCATGCTGCATCTAAAATGTCACCCTCTTTACCTAGCTCTTGCCATAACTGGTGCGATAAATGCGGCGTAATTGGCGCAAGCATAATAAGTAGGGCTTCTAATGCTTCGTTAGCAATAGCAACATCTTGCGTATCGTTTAACGGCGCTTTTAATAACTTATTAGAGAGTTCCATAATGGCAGCAATTGCAGTGTTAAACGTTTGACGACGCTCAATATCATCGCTCACTTTTGCAATGGCTTTGTGTAGCTCACGACGCAGTACTTTTTGTGGGTTACTAAGCGCTGATTTATCAAGTGCTTGGTAGCCAACTGTTTTCACATCTACTGCGTATTTCCAAATACGTTTTAAGAAGCGGTGCGCGCCTTCAACGCCTGAGTCTGACCATTCAAGCGTTTGCTCTGGTGGTGCGGTAAACATCATAAATAAACGCACAGTATCTGCACCGTATTGGGCAATTACTTCTTGTGGGTCTATACCGTTGTTTTTAGACTTAGACATTTTACTCATGCCCGATGAGAACACAGGTTCACCATCTTCTTTATGCCATGCTTTAGTTACGCGGCCTTTTTCGTCGGTTTCGGTATTTACATCGCTTGGCGAAATCCATACGTCACCGCCTTTTTCATCTTTACGGTAGAACGTTTCGGCAAGTACCATGCCCTGACAAAGTAAGCGATCGAATGGCTCGTCTGAATTTACTAAACCAAAATCACGTAATAACTTATGGAAAAAACGCGAATACAATAAGTGTAAAATAGCGTGCTCAATACCACCTATGTATTGGTTTACTGGTAACCAATAGTTAGCTGCTGCTGGGTCTAGCATGCCTTCGTCGTGACGCGGGCTACAGTAACGTGCGTAGTACCAAGACGACTCCATAAAGGTGTCAAAGGTATCTGTTTCGTGTGTTGCTGGTACGCCATTTACCGTTGCTTTTGCCCATTCTGGGTCTGCTTTGATTGGCGAAGTAACGCCATTCATAACTACATCTTCTGGTAAACGTACTGGCAGCATTTCTTCGGTGGCGGCTAATTCGTTACCGTTTTCGTCGCTCAGCATTGGGATTGGTGACCCCCAGTAACGCTGGCGGCTAACACCCCAATCACGTAAGCGGAAGTTAACTTTACGCTCACCCACACCCAGTGCTTCTAGTTTGTCGGCAATAGCGTTAAATGCGCCTTCAAAATCAAGGCCATCAAATTCGCCAGAATTAACTAACACGCCTTTTTCAGTGAATGCTTCTTCTTTTAAATTTACTTCAAGCTCTGAGCCTTCAACTGGTGCAATTACTTGTTTTATGTCTAGGCCGTATGCTGTGGCAAATTCATAGTCGCGTTGGTCGTGTGCAGGTACTGCCATAACCGCGCCTGAGCCGTAATGCATTAATACAAAGTTAGCAACCCAAATTGGAACTTGCTCGCCCGTTAATGGGTGAGTCGCGTAAAAGCCTGTTGCAATGCCTTTTTTCTCCATAGTGGCCATGTCTGCTTCGGCAACTTTGGTGTTTTTGCATTCTTCAACAAACATTGCAATTGCATCGCTGTTTTTAGCGGCTTCTTGCGCAATAGGGTGGCCACCGGCAACGGCTAGGTAAGTTACACCCATAAATGTATCTGGACGTGTAGTGTATACGCTAAACTTTTCGTTGTTGTCGGTACGCGTAAACTCAATGTCTAACCCTTCAGAGCGACCAATCCAGTTGCGCTGCATGGTTTTAACTTGCTCAGGCCAGTCTTCTAACTTGTCTAAGTCATCTAAAAGCTCTTGTGCGTAGTCAGTAATTTTAATAAACCACTGCGGGATTTCTTTTTGCTCAACCACTGCACCAGAGCGCCATCCGCGGCCATCTATAACTTGCTCGTTAGCAAGTACAGTTTGATCAACTGGATCCCAGTTAACCGTTGACATTTTTTTGTACACTAAGCCTTTTTCGTACAGCTTAGTGAAAAACCATTGTTCCCATTTGTAGTATTCTGGGTGACACGTGGCTATTTCACGATCCCAGTCGTAACCAAAGCCTAATTGCTTAAGTTGGTTACGCATGTAATCAATGTTTTCGTACGTCCACTTAGCTGGCGCTGTTTTGTTTTTGATAGCGGCGTTTTCTGCAGGTAAACCAAACGCATCCCAACCCATTGGCTGCATTACGTTTTTGCCTTGCAGGCGCTGGAAACGAGAAACAACATCACCAATGGTGTAATTACGCACATGACCCATATGCAGTCGGCCACTTGGGTATGGGAACATAGAAAGACAGTAATACTTTTCTTTGCTCTCATCTTCGGTGACTTTAAATACCTGGTTTTCTTCCCAGTAACTTTGGACTTTTGACTCTATGTCTTGCGGGTTATATTGCTCTTGCATCTATGATTCCAGACTTCTTGCAAACTAATAAAAAATTGCCGATAGGATACCCCAAATAAAAGCCTAATCACAGCGTATAAGCACGGTTTTGTTAAAATCTCACTTTCAGTGCAGGTTAACCTATACTTATCTATGTTAAAGGCCAACACGCCCTTGATTTTGATGGAGTATAAAATGGCAGATTATAAAACATGGCTTAGCGATTTAACTAATTGGTTAAAAGATGTAAAAGATCACGAAGTAAAAGATGCAATGACCCGATTTGTTGAATCTGAGCAAGCACTTAAAGACCTAGGCAAAGAAAAATACGGACTCTATAAAAGTTATTTGCAGCGCGACATAGAACACGTTCAAGAAAACGAATCGCACTATAATTCGCTTGCATGGCAAGAGCTTAAAGAGTCGTTATGGTATGAGCTTTCACACATAGAAGACAAAACCCAGCTAGAATGGCAGTCCCTTAGCCAAGATTTTAAGCACAATGGGATGTATCACGCAGGCGAATGGATAGCCATGGGCACATTAGTATGTAAGAATTGCACCCATAGTTTTGATATTTATCACGCTACACAAATTACACCGTGCATTGAATGTGATGGTATTTATTTTAGCCGTAAGGCATTACAACCCTAAATATATGTATTAAGTGGCTTGTAGGCCACTTAATACGCCCAAAGCCAGCGAGTATGTTGGTACAAAAAGAAGTTAGAATGACGAAAAAACTGCTGCCATTATCTGTTTCAAAGCTCGCACCGAGCATTTCTACTAATCACGTTAGCACGTGTATGAGCAATCCATACCCAGAGCAACTTACCTTTATAGGCCAACAACGCGCCCAAAGTGCGCTCGACTTTTCACTTGGGATGGAGCTGCCAGGCTACAATGTTTATGTAATGGGTGAGGCCGCGCATGGCCGATTTACACTCGTAAAAGACAAACTTAAACAACACGCAAAAGATCGCCCCACACCTAACGAGTGGTTGTATGTTAATAATTACGACGACCACCGCGAGCCAATTGCGCTATTTATGCAAGCAGGGCAAAGCAAGCAATTAAGTGACGACATAGACTCATTTTTAGATGAAGTACTCGACACCTTTCCGGCAGCGTTTGATAACCCAGCTTATCAACGCAAAAAAAAGTCAATCGAGAGCGAATTTAACGACGCTTACGACAGCGCTATTACCGCAGTAGAAGAAATGGCGCTTGAGCAAAGCGTAGCGCTAATAGAAGAGAAAAACGCCGTAGGTTTTGCGCCTTTAGTTGAAGGCAGGCAGTTAAGCGATAACGAATTTGCCGCCCTAGATGAAGAGCTTCGTGATGAGTTTTTTGAAAAAATAGAAAAACTAGAAGATGCCTTAATTGAAGCGCTGATTGAGTTGCCTCGCTGGAAACGCGAATCAAAAGAAAAACAGCGTAATCTAAAAAAGGCCACAGCCGAGCAAGCTACAAAGCCATTATTAAAAGACTTAGAGCATAAATACGCTGCACATATTGGTGTGCTGCGCTACTTAAAAGACATTCGCGTAGAAATAATTGATGCAGTACTTGAGTGGCTAGACGATGAAGATGAAAGCGAAGAAAGCAAAGAAGACTTTGACCGTAAAGGCATGCTTACCGACTTTTTTGCGCCTAACATTTTAGTTGAATTTAAAGAAGACGATGCCGCGCCTGTGGTGTATGAGCCAAACCCAACCTTTGGCAATATATTTGGCAAAATTGAGTATTCAACATCGCAAGGCTCACTTATAACTAGTTATCGCTCTATACAGCCTGGTGCATTGCACCGTGCAAATGGCGGTTACTTAATTATGGATGCCGAAAAAGTAATGGCCAACCCGCAAGTGTGGGATGGCTTAAAGCTTTCACTTAAAACGCACCAAATTAAAAACGACCTACCGTATCAAGACAGCTCAGTAGGCAGCAGTTTTACGCTGCGCCCGCAATTAATTCCTCTTGATGTAAAAATTATTTTATTAGGCTCGCGCGATTTGTATTACACCATAGGTGAGTACGATGAAGAATTTGCAGAGCTGTTTAGAGTACTTGCCGACTTTGATTACTATTTACCAAGTAGCGATAAGCTTCAGTACCAATTTATTACTAAAGTGAGTGAGTACTGCCAGCAAACGTTAAAGTGCACAACCACAGAGGCCGCCATGGTGCGGTTACTTAAATTTAGCTACCGCCAAGCAGAGCACCATAATAAATTATCGGCGCGCTTTGCCGATGTGCTTGAACTGGTGGCTGAAGCCAGCTTTTACGCCAAGCAAGATAAGCAAACACTGATTGATGCGCATCATATTGATGAAGCCATTGAAGGTAAGCAGTACCGCACCGGCCAAATAAGTGAAAATATGCTAAGCGATATAAAAGAAGGCCACACGCTTATTGCCACACAAGGCCAAGCCATTGGTAAAGTAAACGGCTTAACAGTGCTGCACATTGGCGATACGTCGTTTGGTACACCCGCGCGTATTACCGCCACCGTATACGCCGGCGCCGATGGTGTAATAGATGTTGAGCGTGAAGCCGAGCTAGGTAAAGCAATTCACTCAAAAGGTGTAATGCTACTTACCGGTTATTTAGGTAATAAATACGCCCAGCACTTTAGCTTAACACTAAGTGCTAACATAGCTATAGAGCAAAGCTACGGTTATATAGATGGCGATAGCGCCTCACTTGCTGAGCTATGTGCGCTTATATCAGCTATTACCAGTTTGCCTATTAGCCAGTCTATTGCCCTTACAGGCTCTATTAACCAACACGGTGATGTGCAAGCCATTGGCGGTGTAAACGAAAAAATAGAAGGCTTTTTTAAGCTGTGTAAAATGCGCGGCTTAACAGGCGAGCAGGGCGTTATTATTCCTAAATCTAACCAAGTTAACTTAGTACTTGATGATGAAATACTTGAAGCGGTTGAGCGCGGTAAATTTAATATTTACGCAGTAGAAACTGTAGACCAAGCACTTAACTTATTAATGGATATTGATGCAGGCGATATTATTGACGGCGAATACCCAGAGGATTCTGTTAACGGTATTGCTTTAGCACGCTTAAAAGATATAGCCGACATAGTTAATGGTGATAGCGAAGAAGATAAAGAAGCCGATGAAGATGAGGAAAAACACTAAATGATCAATATAATTTTAGCGGTGATCATCGCTATATTTTGTTTTTTAATTTTTCAAAATAGTAAAAAAGCAAAGCAACAAGCTGGCATTAACGCGCAAATTGAAGCCGACTACCTTGTCGCTAACGCAAAAGTAGAGGGCGTAATAGAAACCGCCTCAGGCTTACAGTACAAAGTGCTGCACAAAGGTGAAAGCGAAAATACACCTAACCCTACTAGTAAAGTAAACGTGCATTACCACGGCACGTTAATAGATGGCACCGTATTTGACAGCTCAGTAGAGCGTAAAACGCCAATAAGCTTTGGTTTAAATCAGGTTATTAAAGGCTGGACCGAAGGCTTACAACTTATGAGCCCAGGCGATAAGTACATATTTTATGTACCGCACCAATTAGCCTACGGCGAAAAGCGAGTGGGCAGTATTCCACCTGCATCACTGCTTATTTTTGAAGTAGAGCTTTTGGCTATTGAGTCTTAATACACGCGTAAAAAAGTGTTATTAACTTTATAAAAAACCCGTTAGCTAACGGGTTTTTTATTGCGTGTTTTTTTAAGTTATTTAAGTTATTTAATATTAAAACCAATTCGCTTAATTAAGTATTACTGCGGTTTGGTATAACTTTAATTATTTGGCCACCGCTGCCATAGAAAGCTTATTAAGCACCACAGCTATTTTATTAAGTACTTCTTCGCAGCCTTTTATATTGTGGCGTTCTTGTAAATAAGTGGGGCTGTTATAGGTAAGCCAAACTTGGCCATTGTTGTCTTGAGATATATGTACTTTTTGCGGTAAATCTATCGCCACACTTTGCTGGCACTGCATTAACGGTGTGCCTACCTTTGGATTACCAAAAATAATCACTTCACTTGGGGCCAATTCCATATCAACATTTTGAGCGTTTTTTTGATGATCTACCCGCGCAAAAATGGTTATCCCTTTGTTACTGGCTATTTTTTCAAAACGGTTAGCCGTTTCTTGAACAGAATAATTACTTTGAAAACGTACTAAGCTGTCATTCGCACTCGCCACGGCCGTGGCCGAGAGTAAAATAACCCCTAAAAATAGTCGGTTTAACATGGTTTGCTCCTCATAAAAAAAGGCCGGTACCAATTCGCTTAATTAAGCGGTTTATTTTGAGGCTGGAAAAACGTGTTGATAGCTAGGCAATAAATTCGCTATTTAGTCGTTCTCGGCAATAGCTTCTGCATTGCGCTACCTTCTGCATCCATGCAGTCGTAAATGAGAATTTTTAACGCAAGTAGCGACACGTTTAGCCCCACAAAATGATTAAGTATTAATGCGAATTGCTATTATAAAGCGTATGAAAAATACACACTATCTGAGTTCCTTATTTGGTTCAACACTGCGCAAAGGGAATATGTATAAAACGTGAGCATAAAAGTCTTTAAGTAGCTATTTTAGTTGCGATTAATTCGAAAAATAAGGATGAATATGAAATTATTTGCATTGCATATAGTAATGATAGTCGTTATCATTCGCGGCGTTTTATACACCTCTTTTCAGGATCAACATGTTTAACCAAAAATACTTGGCGCTTAGTATTGCTGCGTCTTTTTCTGCTTTTTCTAATGTGGCATTTGCCGAGCAAAATAACGAAATTGAAACAATAGAAGTAACAGGTCGCGCTCAGCAGTTTTACCTAGAAACCGAAAGTAAAATTGGGACTAAAACGGATTTAGATCTTATTAAATTACCGCAATCTGCGCAGGTATTAACCGAGCAGCTTATTATTGACCAAGCCGCGCGCGATATTACCGATTTATACCGCTCAATAGCCGGAGTAAGTGAGTACAGTTATTCGGGCGTTACTTTTCGTGGATTTAGAGACGATGCCAATGTATTTTACGATGGCGTACGCGGCGACCCGTACTCGGGCTTTGGTGTACCACAATTATTTAATGTTGCACGTGTAGAAGTATTAAAAGGCCCAGCCTCTGCGTTATATGGTGGCGGTGAGCCAGGCGGTATGATCAACTACGTGACTAAAAAGCCAAGTTATACGCAAACTAAAGAGCTAAAACTAACGCTTGGCAATTACAACACACATGGCGCCTCACTTGATATGACCGGCGGTTTAACCGACACCGTGGCATACAGAGTAGGTGGTTATTACGAGGAGCAAGACAGCTTTCGTAATAATGCAGATTCAAAAAACAGTGAGTTTACCGCTGGTTTATTATTTGATTTAACCGATTCAACCACACTAACCACCACAGTTGATTACATTAAGCAAGACTTAGGCGGTAACCGTTTACGTGGTGTACCGGTAGATGACAATGGCAACTTTTTAGTTGACCCTAGTTACAACGCAAATGAAGCATTTGACTACCAAGACATGGAAGCGTTAGTGCTGCAAGCCGAGCTAAAGCATTACTTTAATGATGATTTTTCTGTAAGTAGCACACTGCGTTACATGGATAACGAACGCGACCAAGCCTACCATGAGTCGCAAAGCTGGGTAGATGTAAACGGCGATGGTGAAGCAAATATTGATGACGAAACCATTAAACGCGAATACCGAAAGCAATACCGCGCCAACGAAGAAACAAGCTTAACCACCGACTTTGTTTATAGCTTTGAGCAAGGCCAATTAGCACACCAAGTATTATTTGGTGGCGACTACCACATAGTCGATACCGAGTACGATTACTTACGCGCCCGTTATGAAGCGGACGGCGTGGCTAACTTAAACATATTTGACTTAAATTACGGCGAAACCGACCCAAGTACATATAACCTTACCGACATGAACCGCGATGGTGTTGAAACCGACCGTTTTGGCATTTACGTACAAGATGTTGTAAGCATTAACGAGCAATGGACCGTGATTGCCGGCCTGCGTTACGATTATTTTAAAGAGCTAAATAAAGAAACCGGTTACAGTTATTCAGATAACGATGTAACACCGCGCGTGGCCGTTACATACCAACCTGTTGAAAATACCTCGTTATACATAAACTACTCAGAAAGCTTTAACCCAGCATCATCGGGTGACCAAGAAGATGTAGAAGGCGAGGGCAACTTAACCCCAGAAACCGGTAAACAAACCGAAATTGGTATGAAAAACCAATGGCTAGATGGCAAAATTATGAGCACCTTTGCTATTTACCAAATTAATAAAGAAAACGTAGTAATGAGTAACCCAGACGACACGGGCGCGGGTGACGGCATTGCAGCACTTTTAAATATTGGTGAGGTAGAAAGCCGCGGGTTTGAAACAACGCTGGTGGGCGATTTAACCGAGCACTGGACGCTAACCGCTAACTACGCCTACAACGATACATTGGTTGTTGAAGGTGTAACCGGCGATACTATTTCAAGCACCTACGGTGATGGCTCTCGCTTTGCTAATGCGCCGCGCCACCAAGCTGGTTTATGGTCGCGTTTTGCGCTTGATAGCATCGACTCGTCTATAGCATTTGGCGCAAATTACGTAAGCGAGCAAATAAGCCAAGATGGCCAAAAAGTTAAACCCTTTACTGTATTTGATATGAGCTGGACTACGCGCTTTGACGATGTGTTATTAAGCGTAAATATTAATAATATATTTGATAAAGAATACGCAGTAAGTGGCTTTAGTGAGCGTAACGGTCACTTCCCGGGCAGCCCACGTGAAATAGTAGGCCAAGTAACCTATAAATTTTAAAGTAAATTAAGCGCGAGCTTATCTCGCGCTTATTTTTTATTGCTATTAAAATTAGCGGCTTCTTGCGCTGTGTTAATAGCTGTAATAGGGAAGGGGATCACAATACCTTCTTGGTTATAGCGTTTATGTAGCGCTTTAATAAAAGCAGATTTAACCCAAAACCGATTAAAGTACTCTTTTGCGCGCAGCATTACGGTAAAATTAATGCTTGAGTTATCAAAGGTGTGATACACCACAAAGGTATTGTAATCATCAACCCCCCATTCATGGTCAATCAGTACTTGGCGCGCAACTTCTAGCGTTACTTGCTCTACAAATTCTAGGTCTGAGCTGTAGTGAACGCTTACATCAACAGGTACGCTCTGTTCTTTTTCGGGGTAAAAGTAATTAATAATACGCGATTTAGAAAGCTGACTATTAGGAATAATAATCATATTATTTGGCAGCATTTTAACCCACGTAGAGCGCCAACCAATTTTCTCTACAAAGCCTTGCTCCTTTGACTCAAGCTCAATAAAATCCCCCACCCGTATGGGTTTATCTATAACAAGTTGTACGCCCGAAAAAAAGTTTTCAAGGGTGGGCTGCAGGGCAAGTGCCACCGCTAATGACGTAATACCTAACGAGGCAATTATAGGCGTAATAGAAATACCCAAGGTGCCTAACAGCACTAAAGCCCCGACCGATAAAACGCTTACCCTAATAATGCCTTTAATAATACTTTGCGAATTAAAAATTACCGCCGACTCTTTGCTGCAGTAATTAATGGTGCCCACAAAAAAGCGGTCAAAAAATAAAATAATAGCCACTAAGCCCAAAATAATATTAATGGTCGAAAACGAAATATAGCTCGCAACCGGCTCGCCTTGTATTAACAACCCTTGCTCTATAATGGTGAGTAGCACAATAATTGTGCAAAGGGTGAGCGGTTTAGAGATAGAGGCGATAAGTAAGCTATCGAATATAAATTTAGTATGAGAGGTCCACTTTTTAAGCCAGTACATTATAAAAAAGCGGATGCAAAACAAAGCTATAGTTATAGAAACTAAACAAATAGCAATAACTACCCAAGGTTGCTCTGTTAGGTTGTAAAAAGTAGTAGCAGACATTACTTACCTCTCTTTTATAAACTTAAAAGAGTAAGCAGCAAGTTATGTACCTATATGAATAGTTAGCCAAGGCAAGGAAAGAGAGGCTATTTAAATAGCGTTAAACTGGCAAGCTAATACCTGCCAGTTTTAATGAAGGACTAAGGCCGTATATATTTCGAAGTTAAATTTATACTTTTTTAGCTATCCACATACCGCCAAGTACGGCTGCAAAAAATAACCAAAATTCCATTTTAAGTGAAGTAAGTTGCACAAGGCCCGGGCCTGGGCATATGCCGCTTAATCCCCAGCCCAAACCAAACAGTACAGAGCCAGTGATTAGCCGAGGGCTAATGTTTTTGACATCACTTAAAGTAAACGTTTCACCAAGCAGTGGTTTATCTTTTTTGGCAACCCAAAACCATGCCAGCATCATTATTCCCATAGCCACAGCCATTACAATAATTAAACTGCCATCCCATTGATTTTGAAAATTTAAAAAGTTAAGTACTTTGTCGGGGTTTGTCATACCACTAATGATAAGCCCTAAACCAAATATAAATCCTAAAATAACATGAATTACTGCTGTCATTTTTTTAACCTACTAGGTTTGCTGTAATTATAGCCACGGCCATAAATGTACATGTTGAAACCCACGAACGGGTAGAAAAACGCGACATGCCACATACGCCATGGCCACTTGTACAGCCATTAGCTAATGAGGTGCCCATACCGACAAGTAGCCCAGCTATAACTATAAGCACAGGCGATAAGCTCAGCTCACCTTCTAATAAAGATGGCGCAAATATACGCACTGCAATACCGGCTAATAATAGCCCTGCAATAAAGTATAATTTCCAACGCGACTCAGCCGTTTGCTTATTAAAAACAGATTTAACAATGCCTGATATACCGGCTATTTTTCCGTATAAAACCAGTAATAGTGCGCACGCTATTCCTATTAAAGCACCCCCTATAGCTGCCGCTATTGGCGTAAACTCTGTAACCATTTTATATTCCCCAAACAACCGACACACCTAGGCCTGATTGTTCCATTTCAATTGATACTTGTTGGTTTGGCGCTAAGTAGTTAGCACCCGATACTTTTTTAGCTGGCGAGTAAAAAGCCATTGCATTTAATTGTACCGTGTTACTAATAGAATGGCTAAACCCCGTAGTAAAATGCCATTCTTGCACACCTGGCGCTAAAATATTAAGTAAAACGTTTGATGAAGGAATAGGTTGCTCTGTATACGAAATACCTAAGCGAATTTTTTGTTTTGCTGTACGCTGCCACTGATAGCCAAGTTTATAAATGGTCATATCGTCCCAACCAAAACCTGCGCCTGCATCGGCACCTAGTGGAGCCGACATTAAATTATCAATCGGGTTAGCAATGCTGTTTACTTCACTGTAATTAATTTTTTGCCAATCAAATACAAGCTGGTTATTTGACGTAATTTTATAAGCTGCGCCAATTTGAAGCGAACTAGGTAAATCAAATCCACCTTGCTCTGCAAACAAACCTTTATAGCTATCAAACTCTTGCATAGACACTGATGAGCGGTAACTTGCTCCCCAGCTTAATGACGAGTTTATATCTTGGCTAATACCTAATTGAATACCTAAGCCTGTGCTGGTGTCGGTGCCATTATTGGTAAGGGCTTGGGGCGATTGCGAAAAAGGCGCAAAGTTTCCAAGGCCTGTAGCTTTAAACTGCTGCACTGCATAAATTGGTGATACACCAAGGCGTATTTGCTCGTTAAGTTTGTAGCTTATTGTTGGGCTAATAAACATTTGCTTTAAATCAACACCAGTAGTGCCAGCATAAAATGTGCCTTCAGGCTCTGAATCGGCGCTGTAGTCGGTGTTCATACCGCCATTACCATAAACTAATAAGCCAATACTTACTTTGTCATTAAGCTGGTGGCCAATAGCAAACTCAGGAATAGCAAATAAAGTGTTATCACTTTTTTGGGTTTTTGCTTGCAGGTAAAATGCGTCAGGGTAAAAGGTATCTACATCGGATGCTGAGTATTTTCGATCAGGCGAAAAAAGCTCTAAGCCCACAGATAATTGCGTGCCATTAGCTAAAAAGGTAGCAGGGTTATTAGCGCCAGACATTAACTCTTCAGATAGCGCAACACCCGCACCCGCCATGCCTTTGTGGGTCATGCCATAACCATGAGTAAAATACCCATTGGTAGCAAATGCGTTAAACGAACCTAAAGTAAGGGTTAGGGCCAAACCAGATACTAACTTATTTTTCATTTTGATAGACATACGTAGTGGGAAAACGCGGACAATAGCTAATTTTCTATATTCAAAAAAGGAATTTAAATCGATTCCTTATAGTAAAAAGGAATACTGAACGCGAGAGATAAGCCACTGTTTAGCGCAGTAATTATTAGATGGTTTAATACTGCTATTGAATCAATCATTTACCTAAAAAGCACAAAGCGGTGAAAAGAGTTCACCGCTTTCAGGGCTAATTACATAGACTCAAGTGTTTTACCACGGGTTTCTGTAATGTATTTAGCCACAAAAAATATGCTAATAAGTGCCGATAAAGCATAAAAGCCGTACGCACCTGCAAGGCCAATTTTAGCCAGCATAATAGGGAAGGTCATGGTAATGGCAAAGTTAGCAATCCACTGCGCGCTTGCAGCAACAGCAAGCGCTGCCCCACGAATACGGTTATTAAACATTTCGCCTAATAACACCCACACAACGGGGCCCCAACTTAAACCAAAAAATACCACAAATAAGTTAGCCATAATAAGCGCGAACGTACCCATGTTATCGCTAAGTACAAGCTTGCCTGCTTCATCAAGGCCTGCGCTGCCAAATATATAAGTAAGCGCGCTTAAGCTGATAAACATACCAATACTGCCTACTAATAGCAGTGGCTTACGGCCAATTTTGTCAACAAGGGCAATAGCAATAAAGGTCGATACAATATTAGTCGTACCCGCTAATACATTTATAAATAACGATTGCGACTCATCAAACCCAGCAGCTTGCCAAAGCTCAGAGCCGTAATAAAACACCACGTTAATACCTACAAATTGCTGAAACACACTCAGCGCAACACCCGCCCATACAATCGGGTGTACTTTTTTACTGCCATCAATAAATAAATCGCGAATACTCGGCTTTTTATCGCTGCGTAAGGAGCTTTTAACATCGCTTATTTGCTCAGCAACGTTGTCGTTCGAAATTTTACTAAATACTGTTTTTGCATCGTCTACTTTACCTTGCGCCACTAAATAACGAGGCGACTCAGGAATAAACAACACACCCACTAAAAACAGTATTGCAGGCACAAGCTCAGCCCAAAACATCCAACGCCAAGCGGCTATATCAAGCATTAAAATATTTTGCGCACTACCTGCTGCATCAGCAATTAAATAGTTACTTAAAAATGCAGCAAATAAACCCAATACAATAGCGAGTTGTTGTAATGTAGCTAAACGACCACGAAGGGCTGGTGGTGCAACCTCTGCAATATAAGCCGGCGCTAATACCGATGCAGCACCAATACCTAAGCCACCAAATAAGCGGTAAAAAATAAACTCGGCCGAGCTTTCGCTAATGCCCGAACCAAACGCACTAATGGCAAAAATAATCGCGGTGATGATCATAATTGCACGCCGGCCAAACTTATCAGCCAGCGGCCCCGCAGCAAGTGCACCTAAGGCACAGCCAAGTAATACAGACGCTACGTTAAAGCCCGTAGCTACACTGCTTGAATTAAACGCATTACCGAGTGCCGACACCGTGCCGTTAATAACACCCGAGTCAAAACCAAATAAAAAGCCACCAATAGCAGCCACGGCAGAGATAAAAATTACGTAAAAAAGAGAGCATGTGCCCAATGTGTGCGCCGAGCTATTACTGCTCGGCGAGAGAGGTGATGTCATAATTGTGTGTCCTGGTTTTTTATTATTGTGTACTTTACTATATTGAGACGTGTGGTGCTGCGTATTTTAAACGAATTTTATCTGGGCTAACTCTTTCATAATCAATATTAAAATTATTGTTTAATACTTCTAGCAGTCCTTTAATATCGCCCGTTTTGAACATGCCAGCTACTTGTACTTTTTTGAGACGGTCATCCTCTGAAAGCTCGAAATCTATATTTGTATAGCGGCTGATTTCAGCCATGGCTTCAGCAAGTGATTCACCTCTAAATATTAAGCTACCTTTACGCCACGATAATCTAGCGGCTACATCCATAGGATCAACTTTTTCGGCCGCTTTAGCAATTTTGCCTTTGAAGCTTAAATCAAGTTTTTCTCCCTTTGACACCGAAGTTGAACTATTTGATAAATACTGACCTTGTTTATTAGTCCCTTGGGAAAGATTTGGTAACGGTTTGGTACTTTGCTCTGCAACAAGGACTTTGCCATCTGTCACAATCAGTTCTATTTGCTTTTGACCTACTTCTACATTAAATGCAGTACCAACAGCCTGAATAACTTTATCACCAGCGATAACACTTAAAGGGCGCATTTTATCGTGAGCTACGTCTATATGAATTTCGCCACGCAGTAAATTTATTACGCGAGCGTGTTGGGTATACCTCACTTGAACAAAGCTATTTGTGTTTAAGGTGATTTTACTTTTATCAGAAAGCAGTATGTCCTTACTTTCACCTACGTCGGTTTGAAAATTAAGCTGTTTAGCAACCACAGCTGATTGATTAACCGGGTAAAAAAATGAAAAGTTAAACGCTTCTTGAAAAAAGCTAAGTGCAACAGCTAATAAAATAGATGCAGCTGTTGCACCTAACCACACAGGGAGGCGTTTTTGTTTTACTGGTGTTTGTGGAAACAGATCTGACAAGCGGCTGAGGTCGTCCATTTTGTCCCACAGCTGTGCTACTTCAAGTAACACCTCTACATTTTTATAAGATTGTGACAACCATTGCTTTAATGCTTGTTCTTCGAGCTTAGACAGTCCACGATCAAGTTTAGCCAGCCACTCACTTGCTTTATCAAGGCGCGCATCGTCGCTAGTGTTTCGTTCGTTTATATGATGAACATTACTCATTCCTCCCTCCTGCATTTAGCTGCGAAGAAGTATTTGGTTGCCCATAAACACTTTTTGTAGATTGACGCATAAATTTCGTACAACGTTTCATGCCTGTTGCTATATGTTTTTCCACGGTACTTTCACTAAGGTTTAATTGAGCAGCAATTTCTCGCTGCGAATAACCATACACTTTTTTTAATACAAACACTTTACGGCACTGCACAGGTAAAAGCCGTATGGCTTCACAAAAATTAGAAAATTCACTATCGGTGAGTGCTTTTTCGTACATTTCGTCTTGCTGGTGTTCCGATAAGAGTTGCTCTAACGCTTCCATGTTGTCGATCCCATCGACTAGGCGTATATTGGCTTGCTTTTGGTAATCGAGCGCTAAATTTCGCGCCGTTTTATAAATAAAAGATTTTGGTGAGCTTATGTTTTCAGTGTTTTTAATCTGACAAATTCGCACATAAGTTTCTTGCACTATATCTTCAATTTCATGTGGCGGCACTATACGTGCAACTACATTTGAGAGACTTTTGCGCGAGGCCAAATAGACCTTATAAAAAAGTGTGTCTTTCGTCATTTAGTGTGTGTCTCGTGTGTGTGTTTACGGCAATTATTGTTATTGTTTTGCCAATACAAACTAAGACGAATGGTAAGAAAAAATCCGCCATTAAATTTAAAAAATAAATAAGTTTTTTTATTTTTAAATTTAATGTTCACTAACCGCAAAGGGCATAAAGCTTGTAATGTAAAGGCGAAGTGTACTACAGTTTTTGCCATTATAAATACCTTACTAAGTACTGGCTCTGTACTTTAGAAACTTTAACTTTTTAATTAATAAGTAAAAAATTGCAATGTGGACTGTATTTTTAATTGTTTAAAAATACAGTTAAAAGCGCAAACAATAAAAATAATAAAGGCATAAAAAAAATTAGCATGGCTAGTCAAAAAAATAATTTATTAAAAAAAAATAAAAAAAATTTATGGAGGAAAATAAAAAGTCACTCGTCTTTGTTCTGTGTGTGGCCAAAAACTATACACAAGGAATATTTACATTTGCCGCTTTGTTTACCGCTTTATGCGCTGGTTTTTAGCTTACTCACCACCGAGGTAAAAGCGAGCGCTGTAAACGATAAAGCTGTGTTTAATATTCCAAGACAAAGGGCCGATTTATCGCTAATAAATTTTGCCGAGCAAGCCGATATTACTTTGCTTTTTCCGCTGGATAAAATTCAGCAGTTACAAACAAATACTATTGCTGGCGAGTATTCAATAATAAACGCATTACAGATTTTACTCGATGGCACAGGGTTGCAACCGCATGTTAGCGAAGATGGGCAAATATCTATTTTAATAGACCCAAGTTTCGAGAGAACTGACAACATGGCTAACTATAAAAAAAATGGCGTGTCCAGTGCTGTACTAGCTGTACTAAGCACAATGGCAACGCTCCCTGCAGTGGCAGAGACAGCAGCACAAGAACCAGAAATAATTGAAGTACGCGGGATCAGAGGCTCGCTTGGCCGAGCTATGGATGCCAAAAGAGAAGCGGGCGGCGTGGTCGACTCCATTTCAGCAGAAGATATTGGTAAATTTCCTGACACAAATTTAGCTGAGTCTTTACAGCGAATTACGGGGGTTTCAATAGACCGTTCAGGCGGTGAAGGGCAGCTTATTACGGTGCGTGGTTTTGGCCCGCAGTTTAATACTGTGCTTGTAAATGGTCGCCAAATGGCCTCTGAAAATCAAAGCCGTGCGTTTAGCTTTGATACTATTGCATCAGAGCTAGTTAAAAGCTTAGATGTATTTAAAACCTCAACAGCCACTATGCAATCTGGTGGTATTGGCTCAACAGTAAATGTAAATACTGCGCGACCATTTGCGATTAGCGGTTTTAAAGTGGCAGGTAGCGTTAAGGGTATTTACGATGAAAATAGCGAAGAAACTACACCTGAAATTTCTGGATTAATTAGTAATACATTTAATGATGACACATTGGGGGTTTTGTTCGCTGTTTCTCGCCAAGAGCGCGAAACACGCTTAAACCAGGCGCAGGTAGACGGCTGGTTAGAAAACGTGGGCGTCCCAAACCCGCAAACTCAAAGCGGGCAAGCATACACCGGTAATATTTTTTCGCCGCGTAATTACGATCATAAAGTAACAACAGAAACACGTACACGTACCAATGCAAACTTAGTAATACAGTACGCACCTTCAGATGATTTAGTTATCACTGCTGATGCGCTCTATTCTGATTTTGATGTAGAAGCAGACACAACGTCTTATGGGCATTGGTTTACAGCGCCAAACTTAGAAGGCTTTGGCGGCGCTGCAGGGCCAACTGTTGATGAAAATGGCACTGTGGTTGATTTATATCAAGAGGTAGGCCTTGCCACCGATATGCACGCTAAAAAGTTTGATCGTTTAACCAACTCTAGCGCATTAGGTTTAAACTTTGATTGGCATGTAAACGATAACTTAAATATGAAGTTTGATTTAAGCCACTCAAAAGCTGAGCGTGAGGCTAATAATGGTGGCGGGGATCAGTTATCGTTGATTGGCTATGCTAACCGAGTTCGATTTGAAGTGGATGGCGGTATTTTACCTTATGCGAGTGAGTTTGCCTCTGCTAACCCTAACATTTATAGCGGCCAGCAAGAGCTGGACGGTGTTGCTTATAACCCTGCAGTTACACCAGATGGCGTATCAAACCATTTAGATACAGCCAATAGCCGAGCACATGTAATGCTACGCCGTGGTTGGGCTGTAGAAGATACCGTGGATCAGTTTCGTTGGGATAGCATTTGGCATAACGATGGTACATCAGGCCTAGTCTCGGTCAAATTTGGTGCTATGTATTCAACTGAAACAAAAAATCTCGATCGTTGGGATAACGAAGGTGTTGGTATTCACTGTACTTTTTGTGGTTACCCAGATGACCCAAGTATGGATGGCTTAGCGCAATTTGTATTTGACGCAGGGGATGACTTTTTATCTGATGTGAGCGGCAGCGGTCGTATGCCAACGTCATGGCTTGCACATGATGGTGAGGCAAACTTTGCGTACCTTGAGCAAATAGCTGCAGCGAATGGTCAGCCTATTAGTTTTGATGCAGTTAAGCGTAATAAGTCGTTTGAGATAACTGAAGATACTTTCTCGTTTTATACAGAATTTGATTTTGAAGCTGAACTTGCAGGCATGCCTTTATACGCAACAGCCGGCTTTAGATACGAAAGCACCGATGTAGAAGTAAAAGGCACAGACGAGCCAGTTAGTGCATTAACGATCTTAGATAAAACGGAAATGCTCGCAAACTTTGGCGCCGTAGAAAATATTTCAGCAAGTTCAGATTACGAAGCGATTTTACCTAACTTTAGTGTAAAGCTTGAAATAAGCGATGAGCTAATAGCACGTGCTGCTGTATCACAAACAATTACACGACCAACACTCGATAGTATGTCGCCTGTAACTGTAATCGAAACAACTCGGCAGGGGGGCAATTTAACATCAAGCTCTGGTAACCCTGAACTTGAACCGTTTACCTCTGATAACTTAGATTTATCATTAGAGTGGTATTACGCTGATGCCAGTTATTTATCCGCTGGTTACTTTAGAAAGAATGTTGCTAACTTCATTATCAATACCACTGAAGATTTAACCTTTGAATTGTCTGGTGGCGGATTGTTGACTGACCCTTCAACAGGTAACGATGTAGATAACCCTGATGCAGCCGACTCAACGGCTGTATTTACAAACACCTTACCAAATAATAGCGAATCGGCGATTGTTGATGGCTGGGAAATAGCCTTACAGCATAGTTTTGACAGTGGCTTTGGCTTTATGGTTAATGCAACATTTGTAGACAGTGATGCAGAGCTAGACCCTGCAGATATAACTCAAGTATTTGCATTAACAGGCTTAAGCGACTCTTATAATGTGGTTGGCTTTTATGAGAATGGACCATTTCAAGCGCGTTTAGCCTATAACTGGCGCGATAGCTTCGTACAGTCACTTACACAGCTAAATGGTGATGGTGTGACAATTGTGGAAGATTACGCACAACTTGATGCTAGCGGCAGCTATGACATTACCGAAAATGTATCGGTATTTTTTGAAGGTATTAACTTAACCGAAGAGTATGTGCACAAGCGTGGTCGTTTTTCTAATCAATTATTATTGGTTGAAGATAGCGGACGACGTTTTGCGTTAGGTATTCGCGGTAGTTTTTAACTTTAATTAATAAAGTGGCTTTTACATTTAGTAATAGCCACTTTTTAAATATGCCTTTATAGGTAACAAGTATGAACCAGCAAAATAAAAAAATAAAAACAGTGGTTGTCGTTGGTGGTGGTATAGCGGGCTGGCTAACAGCAGGACGATTAGCGGCGCACCATAAAAGTAATACCCCCGATGGCCTTAATGTTGTGCTAGTTGAATCTCCAAATGTACCAATTATAGGTGTTGGTGAAGGCACTTGGCCTACCATGCGTAGTACATTAATAGCACTTGGTATTAGCGAAACCGACTTTATACGTGAGTGCGAAGCAAGCTTTAAGCAAGGTGCAAAATTTGCCAAATGGGTAGATGGCAGCAAGGATGATTTTTATTATCACCCATTAGTTTTGCCACAGGGCTTTTCAAAAACAGATATGGCAGGGCATTGGTTAAATAATACCGCTGAGTCAACGTCTTTTTCTAATGCAGTATGTTACCAAGAAGCTATTTGTGAGCAAGGGCTTGCTCCTAAAACAATTCGCACCCCAGAATATGCTGCCTTAGCCAATTATGCCTACCACTTAGACTCGGCAAAATTTGCCGTTTTTTTACAAAAACATTGTACGCAGGAGCTTGGCGTTAAACATTTTTTAGCTGATGTAACACAGGTCAATAGTGCTAAAAATGGCGATATTGCAAGTGTTACCACAAAGCAACAAGGTGAAATTAGCGGTGATTTATTTGTCGATTGTACCGGTTTTTCATCATTGTTATTAGGCGAGCATTATAAGGTTCCTTTTATGCCTTGCGATGATGTGCTGTTTATCGATACCGCCTTAGCAGTGCAAGTCCCCTATGAGAATGAAGATGAGAGCATTGCGTCTCACACAATTTCAACAGCGCAAGAAGCAGGCTGGATATGGGATATAGGGTTACAACACCGCCGTGGGGTAGGTTATGTGTATTCGAGTAAATACAGTAGCGAAGCACAAGCACGAGAAAAGCTTAAAGAGTATGTTGGCGATAAAATAGAGTCGTTAACAATTAGAAAAATCCCTATTAAAAGTGGCCATCGCTCACACTTTTGGCAGAACAACTGTGTTGCGGTAGGGCTTTCGGCTGGCTTTTTGGAACCGCTTGAAGCTTCTGCATTGGTATTAGTAGAAATGTCAGCGCAAATGATAAGCGAACAACTCCCCCACACCCGCGATATTATGGATATTACCGCCAAGCGCTTTAATGAGACGTTTAGCTACAGGTGGGAAAAAATAATCGACTTTTTAAAGTTACACTATATTTTATCAACCCGTGACGATAACGCATTTTGGCGTGATAACAGAGACCCAAAAACGATTCCTCAAAGCCTACAAGATCTAATGAAATTATGGCAATACCGCGCCCCTGCTGACCACGACTTTACAAGTAACAATGAGGTGTTTCCAGCGGCGAGTTATCAATATGTTTTATATGGTATGGGCTTTAAAAGTGACTACAGCACAACTTCCTATATGCTTAAAGACACTGATTTTGCTAAAAGTCAGTTTGATAAAAATAAAAGCATGATAAACCAAGCAGTCACTAACTTACCTAGTAACCGAGAATTGTTAAATAAAATTAAGAGTCATGGCTTTAGCACTATTTAGCTTAAAAATTTACACATAAAAACAATAAAGAGACACGCATGGAAAATTTAGTCGCATTAGAGCAAAGTGCTCATCAGCATATAAAAATAGACACACAAAAAGCACAATCACACGCTGAAAACATTAATATGATCCCTGTTGTTATGGCAGAACTTAATCAAATTGCCGTTCAGCAGCCTATAGTTTTTGCAAAAAACTCAGAAACAGGGGAGTTTACACTCAATGCTTTATTAGGCTTTGAGCAACATGAGAACTTGTTTTATCAGCACTCGCAGTGGCAGGGAGTATATTTACCGCTTCAGTTACAGCGTCAGCCATTTTTTGTTGGTGATACTCATGCAAAGCAAACTCAATACCCTGTGTGTATTAATTTAAATAGCCCAGCAGTCATTAATAACCAAGCGCAAAGCCAGAATGATTTAGAACCAATTTATGCCCAAAACGCAGAAGAAAGTGGTTATTTAAAAAAAATAAAGCAGTGTTTAGGGCATTTACTACAAGGCGAAATAGACAATAAAAAGTTAATAGATACTTTGTTACAGCATGAGCTACTGCAGCCATTATCGCTTGAGGTAACGTTTCAGAACAGTCAAAAAACAAAGTTAAACGGCTTATACACTATTAATCAAGAAAGACTCGCACAACTTGATAGTGATCAAATTACGCTTTTACATCAACGCGCTTTATTACCCGCTATTTATACTGTTATAACCTCACTTGGCCAAATATACCCATTGATTGAGCGTAAAAATGCGGTGCTTAATTTAGCCGATGATTGATTTTACACTTAACAAAAATATGGTGTTACAGATACACACTGTTGGGGAGGAGCAAACCCCAATCATTGTTATTGATGATTTTGTAAATAATGTAGATGCACTTATTAATTTTGCTGTGTTTTCTCAAAACGCTAGAGAAACATTTTGCGCACAAGAAAGTGATTTTTATCCAGGAGTAAGAAAAGTAGCACCGCTTAGTTATATCGAGCGGTTAAAAGACCTTGCGCCAATTATTAATTCACACTTTGATATGACAGATAAAAGCGAGTTTGATGTAATACTTTCTGCTTTTTCAATTGCATGCACTGAACCTTATGAGCTAAGGCCAATACAAATGCTCCCTCATTTTGATACACCTAATATGAATCAACTTGCTATGGTACACTTTTTATGTGATGAAACGCATGGTGGCACTTCATTTTATAAGCATAGAACCCTAGGGTATGAACGCATAACAAAAGAGCGATTTATGCCATATAGGCAAACTATTAAGCAGCAAGCCATGGCGCAAAAGCTTCACAAAAACCCACATTATATAAATGGCAGTACAGCTTTGTTTGAGCAAGTTTACAGTGTAGAGGCAAAGTTAAATCGGGTTGTTATATACCCAAGCAACTTATTGCACTCTGGTAATATAAATGCGGTTAACGATTATGCACGCGATCCAATTAATGGGCGTTTAACTATTAGTAGCTTTGCTGTTTTACGTTAGCTTTTTATTACCCGCTAAAACTTTCAAAGTACTCTTTTTGCAATTCTATAGTCAGTGCTTTAGTGCGAATACCTTGTACACTTTATCTTTTGTGTAACCTGCCGAATTTAAAATAAGCGCAGCGACTAACGCTGTGCGTCCATATTGATATTACCCATTTTCTTTTACATTAAAAGTTGAATATACCCCTTGAAAGCTGGTTAAAACTAATTAACCAATTAGCACGCGTAATTTATAGCGCAGTTTAGCTTATTCAATTAAAGTGGCTAATTAGTTTATTGAGTATTAATTCTTTTTTGAGGCTAGATGGATGCTAGAGATTGTTGCTACTGAAGACTTAAAGGCTGCCGCACACTTTACGTTTAACAATATGAAACCCTATTACGAAATTTATGCGGTAGATTGGGATGTAGAAGACGTTTATCAAGCTACCAAAAACCTTAAAAATTTTGATATTTTGTGTAAGGAGCAACACATAGGTGTCGTGCGCTTATCGTTTGAAGAAGGGCGTTGCCAACTTCGCGATATTCAGATTGAAACTGCTTATCAAAACAAAGGTTATTGTGCTCACGTTATTGCTAAAGTAGTTGATATGGCTCGTCAACAAGGCGTCAAATTCATAGACCTCAAAGTATTTCAGCGAAGCCCTGCATTTAAGTTATATAGCCGTATTGGATTTGCAGTCGATAGAATAGATGATCGTTTCTACTACATGAGCTTGCGAGTCTAATAGCAACAGTATTAAGAGGCGTAAAGTACTTGGTTTCACTACTCTTTAGCTAACTTTAGTCAAGTCCGACTGTCTTGCCTTATGCAGGCATTAGTTTTTAGGAAAGCGAGGTGTTCTTAATTGCTGTGTGGTCTGCTCAAAAATTTAAAAGTACATTTATGCCTGCAGGTTTTGGCTCATTCCTATTTGGTGTTTTTTTGGTTTACATAATTACGATTAGTTACCGTTAATAAGTGGCTAAGCTTATAAAGGGTAACTAAGAATGAGCGTTAACATATTCCCCAGTTTCTCCCTCATACCTCAAAGTTATTAAAGTATTCTTTTTGCAGAACTATAGTAAGCGCTTTAGGGCGAATGCCTTGTACTAACTTATATACCTCTTCTTTTGTGTAACCTGCCGAATTTAAAATAAGCGCAGCAACCAACCCTGTGCGGCCAGTGCCGCCTTTGCAATGTATGGCAATGGTTTGTTTTTGCTGTATAGCTTGTAGTATGTCTGCTTTGTGGGTGTTCCAGCTTGATATAAAAGGCTGTTTGGGTGCTTCGTCGTCATTTATAGGTAAATGAAACCAGGTTATATCGTGCTTATTGCACTCACTATTAATTGTTTGTACGTTGTTTTTTTCAAGCTCCTTTTGCGGCATAAGCGATAACAGCATGTGAGTGCCAGCGGCTTTTAATGTGGCGATTGAATCCGCTAGGTTTTGCGTTTTTGTACCAGGGCAAGGCGTAAAAATAATATTTGCGCCGTTATTGAGTGATAAAACATCGTATGGGTGCGCGCTCATGGTAAGTCCTTTATTTTTAATAAATTTACTTTTATACGCTCACTATAGCGTGTTTTAGTTACAAGTTTAAGATTGAATAATAAGCACAAATGCTAGATACTGTTTTTATATACAGTTGTGGCGATGTTATGAAAAAAGAATTACCAGCAAAATACTATTTAGCGCATTTTAGAGAGCTTATTGAGTTTGTAACAAGTAAATGTATGCATTTACTTGAGCCTAAACATAGTGAATTTATTAGTAAAATTAACCAACTAGATGAGCAAAGCCAATGCATGTTGGCGCGTGTGTATTCGCGCAAGCCTTATTTAGTGCAGGCGCAATCACTTAATTATGAAGAAATAACTTCGCCGCATCAGGCTATTTATACGCTAAAAACAGCGGGTATTTTATATGAGCCAAACGCACAGCATTACAAGCAGCTTATAGCGCATTTAACCAAGCCCATGCTGTTGGAGTTACTCAGTAATTACAGTGAGCAAGTAAGCTTTAAAAAAAGCGCAGCTAAAGGGGAGTTGGTTACTATTGCGTGCCAATTTTTTAGTGAACGCGCACATGATCTTGCCCCTTTATATAGCCAGTATGTGATAAATAACCGTGAAGATTATTACGAGTATTTTGAGTTTTTATTTGCAGGGCGCTTAAGTAGTGGCGATGTAAACCATCAAAACCGCTTTGTTATGCGCGATTTAGGGTTAACCGCTACCCGCGAAGGGCACAGCGAGAGCTTGTCGCGCTTTAATACATTGGCTGAGGCGCAATCTAATTACGTTTTAAATCGTTACCGTTTAGCGTTTAAAAACATTGGCAAAACAGCCGGTAATACAAAAGATGAAATCTTTGATGACAAAACCTCTTACACCGAGCTTTCGCATTTAGTTTTAGCGCAACCGGCGCATGGCGCACAAGCGCACGACATTAAAAATAAATTGCTGGTTAGGCTGTATAAACAACTTAAAAATACCGATAGCGAACTTGCTTTTAGCTTACTTGAAGGCTGCACCGATTACGCCGAAGCACAAGAAATTCAAATAAGAGAGCAATACCGCCTAGGTAATAAAGCGTGGGTAAAAGCGCAGCTAGAGCAAATTATAGAAAACCCGCTCACCGACGATTTGCTGTACTTTGCTGATGACTTTTTAATGCGTAAGTTTAATAAACAAACGCGTTCGCGCTTAAGTACTATGCTGGCCGATACCCAGTGTGTACTTGAAATTGACGAAATTTACCGAGGCGATGTAGAGCAAGGCGTAAATGAGCATTACAGTGCAAAAGGGTTAACGGTTTTTAATACCGAAAACACCTTATGGCAAAGCTTGTTTGGCTTAGTATTTTGGCACGAGTTATTTATAGAGTCGCCATACCCGCCGTGTAATGAATTTGATATTTACCCGCAAGTTTTGCAGCTTGGTAATTTTTATGAAGCACAAAGCACGCAAATTGACGCACGTTTAAAAAGCTGTAGCACTAATCAGGCGCTGCTTAATTTGGTATGTAAGCATGCCGCGCAGTATTTTGAGCAGCCCAATGGTTTATTTAGATGGCGCAGCAATTTATTAGAGCCACTAGAGGCACTTATTTTAAACAGCCCGCTTGAAGCGATAATTGCGCACTTAACGGCAATGAGTAAACACTATTTACAGCTAAAAGACGGTTACCCCGACTTAATGGTTATTAATAATGGCCAAGTACATTTTGAAGAGGTAAAAGCCCCAGGCGATAAGCTTAGGCGCAACCAATTAACCACCATTGATAATTTAAAAAATGTAGGTTTTACAGTACATATTGCTGCAGTTAAGTGGTTTGTGGACCCTAACCGTGTTTATAGCGTAGTTGATATAGAAACCACGGGCGGCTTAAAAGGCGGTAACCGCATTACCGAAATTGGCATTGTTAAAGTGCAGCACGGTAAAGTAATTGATACCTGGACGACACTTATTAATCCGCAGCGCCATATCCCAAGCTTTATTACTAAATTGACCGGCATAAGCGATGGCATGGTTTACAACGCGCCTGTATTTGCCGATATAGCACAGCCACTACTAGATAAACTCGCAGGCAGTATTTTTGTAGCCCATAACGTAAACTTTGATTACGGTTTTATAAAAAAAGAATGCGAGGTTGCAGGGCACTTTTTTAAAATGCCAAAAATGTGCACCGTGGTCGAATCGCGCAGAGCGTTTAAAGGCTTAAAGTCGTATTCGCTTGGTAACCTCAGCGCGCATTTTAATTTAAACTTAACCAGCCATCACCGCGCATTGGCCGATGCTACCGCCACTGCCGAGCTGTTATTGCTGATCCAAAACAGTGAAACGCTTACGCAGTAAACGAGTAACTTATATTTAAGAGTATGAAACTTAAATAATTAAGTAACGTTATTATAATTTTTTATTTATTTTTGGAATAAAGTGTTTTTGTAAATCGTCTTCTTTATGTCAATCCGACAAACTAGAGGACAAAACAATGACTAAATTAAATAAAATTGTAAGCGTAATGATGTTAAGCGGTGTGTGTACTTTTACAGGTGCAGTGCACGCCGCTGATATTGAACTATCTCAGTCAACGTCGGCGCAGCAACAAACATCTACATCTATTGCGCTTTCACAAAATGGTTTAACAGCCAGTGGTAGCAACGAGTCAAACGTATCTAACGATACACAAGTAACGGCTGATGATTCGCAAAACACAGATTCAACGGCGAATAATACGCAAACTCCAGCGCAAGAAAGCAGTGAGGCCGCAGAGCCTGCAAATTCATTAGTTGCATCTGCCGGCTCATCTTTAAATAATGCATTAAATGCATCGGCCTCGTCTTTCAATAACTCAGGCAATACAGCGCTTGATACAACAGTCAATACAGCGCTTGATACAACAACGCAGTTAACCTCATCGGCGGGTAATTTAACAACCGCTGTGAGCCAGTCATCATTACTTTCTGTTACCTCTGAACAAGGCGCTCAGCCAGATACTACCGACGCACCAATAGATGCCTCTTTACTTTCAAATGTGGGCAGCGCTACCGATTCAGTTACACAAGCTGATGCAACTAATGCAACTAATGCCGGTGAGCTTACAAACCAATTAGCAATTACTAATACGGCTGCAAACTCAGTGAGCTCTGCACTGCAAGCGGGTGATGCAATTAATACCAGTAATGAAGTAGTAAGCAGTGTTCAGCAATCTTTAATTGCCAGTGTGCAAGACAGTACGGTTAGTAGTTTACAAAGCACAGTACAACAAAGTGTTAGCGGGCAGGTGAGTGCAGCGGTTACTGATCAAATTAGTAACGATGTAGCACTTAGCACCGCAAGTGAAGTAGTAACCAACATTACTAACGATTTAGACCTAGGCCTTTAATACGCCAAGTGCTTGCACAAATGCCGAATGGGGAAACCTATTCGGCCTGTTGGAGAATAAATATGAAAGCAGTTATAACCGCCACATTGTGTGTTTTTAGTGCTCAAGCGGTGCTTGCACAAACTAACCACATTAAAACAGCTGAGCGAAATAAGCCCTTTAAAAGTAGCTTTGAGCTAAATGCAGATGCTGAAGTTGGGCTATTAAGTAACTCGGCGCTCTCTGTTCAAGAGCTTGACGATATTTCCTCGCAAAGCGACAGCGGCATAAAAACCGCAGCCGGTGTTAATGCAAAATGGCAAGTAACCAAAAGCGCTAAATTAACCTCAAGCTATAAGTTTGAACAACAAGACTACGATGAGTTTGATCAATACGATTTAGACCTGCATCAATATGGTTTAGATGGCAGTTATAGCTTTAATAGCCATGAGGTAGGGGTTCGTTACGATGGCGCAAAAGCAAATGTAGATGGCGAAACATTTTTACATTTTAATCAAGCCAGTGCTTACTATGGCCATTTTTTAAACCCGCATACGTACTTGCGTATGAGTGTAAAAACCAAAGCTAAACGTTTTGCTACTGCAAAAGCACGTAATGCCGACGGCGTAGGCGGCGATGTAGCGCTTTATCATTTTATAAATAATGGCCAAACCATGCTAATGGCATCGCTAAGTGCCGATAAAGAAAACGCCGACGACAACCAATACGACTTTAACGGCTANTTTACTACTAAAGTTACGCACAAATTTACGGCCTTGAATGTGGCTAACAAAGTGGGGGCTGGCTGGCGTTATCAAAATAAAGATTACGATGAGCAAACAACGGGTGATTTTTTTGAGCAAATACCGTCGCGAGATGAGCACAGAAATGTAGTTAATGCGTTTTATAACCTAGCTTTATTTGAGCACGTAACATTAATAGCCGAGGCCGAATATGGCGATTATCAATCAAAGCTTAGTAGCAATACCTATACGCAATCGGTTTTATCGGCATCAGTTAAAGTGCACTTTTAGGTGGGTAAATGGCACCATAACCAAAGGTGGTGTCTTTGCCTTGCTCGCCTAAGTCGATGGCAAGCGATGTAAGCTCGTTAAGTGCTTTGGTTTTATTATTACCATGCTTTAACAATAAACAACTTAATGCCGCGCTTACATGCGGCGCCGCCATTGACGTACCCGACTCCCTTCCAAATTTTCCATTGCCTTGGCTTGTAACAACATTTACACCAAGGGCTGCAAAGTCTATGTAATCGCCTTTATTTGACCATCTATAAATTTGGTTTTGTGAATCAATAGCACTTACCGCTATCACGCTTTTATACGCACCTGGGTATAACGGCTGCGACGCCGGCCCTTGGTTACCTGCAGCAGCTACAATTAACACGTTTTGTTTTATTGCTGCAGTAATACTTGCTTCTAAAACTGCGTTATTTGGCCCTGTTAGGCTCATATTTATTACGGGTATTTTATTACTGACTAGCCAGTTAAGTGCTTCTACTATGGCAAATAATGTAGCCCCTTGAGCATATTCAGATTGCCTATAAAACACCTCGGCACTGTAAAGCTTGGCATTGCCTAAAAGCGGGCTAAGTTTTGCGCCTTTACCTGTTATTAGCCCTGCAATGGCGGTGCCGTGTAAATTTGGCGAGCTTAACCCTTGTGGTAAAAAGCTTTGCGTGGTGATATTTGTGCCTTTAAAAGCACTGTGTTTGGTATTAATGGCGCTGTCGATCATGCCAATTTTTACGCTTTGTGTGCAGTAGGGGGCAATAGAGTTATTTGGTGTTACTTTTTCGGTAGGCTCGCCAGTTTGTGCTTGGTATATGTGGTTTCGGTCAAGTATTGCAGACTCATCTAAGTTAAGCGCTTTTAATAACTCACTTTTAGAATTAACACCTTGCGGGGCGTTAAAGCGTACTAAGCTCATGTTAAGTGCGTTGTAATTTTTTACCGATACAATGGTTACATTTTGCTGTTTTAGGGTATTAAGTTGTTGGCTATTTGCCATTAATAACCATTGGCGCTCTATTGCTCTAAAGCCGTTTTCTAGCTCTACTTCAACAAATGCGGTGTTTTGGCTATTTATATTAATGTTAAGCACATTGGGTAAGCTGCTAATTGGCTCACTAATTTGCGCTTTTAGTTCATCAATCGAAACTTGTGGTACAGGCGCCGGAAGCGGCAGGCGTTGTGCTCGCTCTATAGTTTGCTCAATACGCTGCTCTATTGGGTTTAGTTGCCCAAGCACTTGATCGACGCTTACTATATTGGCTGAGCTCGTTGCGCTAAATATGCAAAGCGAAGTGGCTATTATGTGTTTAACGCGTGTGTTTTTAATATTCATAGTGGGTTACTTCTATTAAATTTATCATGCTTGTAGTTAACGTTTAACACATAGAAATATTTCATTATTCAAATTATTTTGATTATTTGGGAATAAATGTTTTTTTGAATCGTCTTCTTTATAAAAGGGGTAAAAATCAATGAAAGAAACATTAAAAACCTTATTGCCCATGCTTAGGCGTTTTGCCTATTCGCTAACGGGTAGTAAAGCAGATGCAGACGATGTAGTGCAAATAACAATTGAAAAACTATTAGTAAAAGGCATTCCGGATGACGTTGAGCCTGCTAAATGGGCGTTTAAAATTTGCCGCAATGTGTGGATAGACGAATACCGCTCACGCAAGGTAAGGCAAAGTACGGCCCAGGCCGATGTTTTACCAGAGCCAATTACAAGTAATGAGCATCAAACACTCGAAAACAAACAAATGCTTAAAAATGTAAATACCGCACTTGGCCAATTACCCGAAGAGCAACGCGCCATTGTATCGCTGGTGGCAGTGCAAGGCATGGCCTATAAAGAAGTAGCACATACACTCGATATACCTATAGGCAGTGTAATGAGTAAATTATCGCGAGCACGCAGTACACTTTATAACTTAATAAAACCCGACTTTAAAAAGGAGCAAGTATGAACATTAACGACGAAACACTTAGCGCCTTTTTAGACTCAGAGCTAAGCGAGCACGAAATGGAGCAAGTGCGCAAAGCCCTTGAAACCGATGATGAACTAGTAATGCGACTTGCAGAGCTAAGCGAAGTAGACATGCGAGTAAAAGAGCACGCAACAAGTATTGATGGCGCGCCCCTTAGTGACTCATTAGCTAAAACGGTTGCAAAGCTTGATACAGCAAAGACAAAAAACACGTTAAATAGCAATGTAGTAACGTTAACGCCTTGGCAAAGGGTTAAGCAGTCGGCTAATAAAAGCTTAGCAATAGCTGCAAGCGTTGCCATGGTATTTGGTATTGCAATGACTAGTTATTTACAACCCAATGAGTCGCAAAATTTAGTAGCCAGTAACATAGCCTCTGCCCTTAATACACAACTAAGTAGTGGTGAGTATGAGCAAAGTGATGGCTCAGTATTTAGCGCGCAGCTTAGCTTTAAAAATCAGCAAGGTGAGCTTTGCAGGCAGTATGCGCTAAGCTCAAACAATACCACGCAAACAAGCATTGCTTGTAAAACGCAAAGCGGTTGGCAAATTAAAGCGCAAACAGCCGCGCAGCAAAGTGATAATGGCGCGCAATATCAAACGGCGTCTAATAACAGTGAGTTAGATGCTGTTATAGATAGCATGATCAGCGGCGCACCACTAGATAGAGCGCAAGAGCAGCAAGCAATTAGTGCAAAGTGGCAGTTAAACCAATAATAGCTTTTATAAAACGAGGTGAATAATGAAAACATCTATTTTAATTATCAGTATTTTACTTATGGCGGGTTGCGCTTCTAACCCCGACTACCGCCCAGCTAATAATGGCTCACAAGGTTATAGCGAGCAAAAAATTAGCGACGATCAATACCGCGTCGAATTTAAAAGTGTGTCAAACAACGTAGCCGATGCCGGTGATTATGCATTGTTACGCGCGGCTGAACTTACCCAAGCGCAAGGCTACGACTGGTTTGTTGTAACAAATAAAGAAACCTTTGTTGAGTCTAAATCGCAAGCGCCCGCGTCATCTATTAGTGCATCACACAGCCAGCAATATGAGCGAAACTGCGGTTTATTAACCTGCGAAACACGCGTACGCCCGAGCAATAGCGTAGGCGTACAATTGAGCAACAATGATAAACGCAAAGAAGTACACACCCTGATTGACATTAAAATGGGCAAAGGCATTAAACCCAGCGACAATAGCTATAGCGCACAAGACTTAATTGAAAACTTAAGCAAAAAGACACAAAACTAATTATGAGAATAGTTATTAGCTGTTGCTATTTTACATGTGATTATATTTCAGCTACACACTTACGGTCTAACCTTTAGAGACAGTGGGCACTTAATTATTAGTCGGTTAGGTGCCTACTTTAAATGTGATTACACACCCCCCTTGGACTTCGAAGTCTTTTAATCTGTATTTTCTCTACCATACTTCTTTCTTTGGTTGTTATTGTTAAATTAAACAGATCAAACCAGTGCTTTAAAGAATAAACTTGTAAAATAACTTTATAAGTTTAAAGGGTTTATTTTTGTTTAAATACGCTGCTTCGTTTTTAGTGTTATGAACATGTAAAACTTTTACATAATCTTTATTGCATTCGAATGCAAAAAGCGATAGTTTTTATAAGTCGAAAAAATAGGCATTTAAATCGCGCTTTTAATCATTATAAATACTTAAAATTCGGTTGCGGGTTATTTAGCCCTTAAATGCTTAATAAAATAACTTATATCAACAGGTGGAGAACTAATCTCATGGCCGCACATATTTTACGTAAAACACTTATTTTTGCTGCAGTAAACACGGCGATATTGGGCTCAGCCTCGGTATACTCGCAAGAGGCAAAGTTAAACCCTAACAAAGAGTTGGAGGTTATTTCGGTTACCTCTACTAAGCGTGTTAAAAGTATTCAATCAGTGCCGTTGGCTGTGACCGCTGTATCTGCTAAAGATTTACTAGAAAATGGCGTTACTGATATCTTAAACCTTGATAGCTTAGCGCCAGGGTTAAAGTCGGGTGTGTCGGGCAGTGATGCTCGCCCAGCTATGCGCGGTGCTAGAACAGAGCAAGTAGAGGCTAACGATGTTGCCATCGCGTTTTATTCTAACGGTGTTTATCGTCCTCGTCACGGGCAGGCGCTTGCTGGGTTTGTTGATTTAGAGCGTGTTGAAGTATTACGCGGGCCACAAGGTACATTGTTTGGTCGTAACTCATTTGGTGGTGCGATTGATGTTATAGCTAAAAAACCAGAGCTAGATATTACCGAAGGCGGTATGGCCGTTACATTTGGTAATTATGGTCATTTACGTGGTGAGGGCTTTTTTAATGCAGCGCTTACTGATGATACCGCGGTGCGATTTACTGGCGTTCGAGAAATAAGAGATCCCTACGTTGAAAATACATTTAATGAAGATGCAGGCTTAAAAGATGCTGATATGTATTTTTTACGTGGCCAAGTTTTTACTGAAATTAACGACGATATAAATTTAAATGTAAAAGTAGAAACGTGGCAGGATGAATCAAATGGCGGCGGTGCTTTTGGCTACCATATTTTAGGCGTTCCTATAAACCCTGCAACGGGTAAAACAAGTTTGTCGGCACCATTAACTGAGCGAATTGGTCGTGACGTTGTGTGTGGCAGTAATTGTGGCCGCTTTGGTGCAGGTTTAGATAACGCTGCAACACCAGGGCTTGATACAGCACAGGCGGTATCGTCAGACCCATTTACTCAGCAGTTTGACTATAAACCATCGCGTGATGTAAGTGATGTAAGCATTAGTGCAGAGCTTAACTGGTCATTAGAGTCGGTAGATTTGAAAGTGATTGCAGCCTCAATGGATTACGAAGAAACGCGCCTTACTGATGGTGATTTTTCGACTTATGCAACCACGGTTGATGGCAATGCGATTGAATCAAAAACAAACTCGTTAGAAGTGCAGGTTAGCTCAACGTATGAAAGCGACTTTGAATGGGTAGCGGGTATTTATTTGCTCTCAGAAGATTTAGACAACGCATTTTTAAATGGCAGCTATGGCGCTGTGGTTGATAATGTGCCAGATACAACGCAACCCCAAGAATTTCAGTACGCGTCGTGGTTAAATCAAATTCAGTTAGAAACAAGATCAGCTGCGGCCTACTTTCAAGGTAATTACACATTTAATGATGATACACGCGGTATAGCCGGCATTAGGTATACAAATGACAGCCGTGAGTGGGATATTTACGGCCAAAACCCAGATAACTTAAGCACGCTCGATTTTTCTGTACTTGAGGTTGATAGCGCAGACGATGATTGGAGTAAAGTAACGTGGAAGCTAGGTCTTGAGCACGATTTAGCAAGTTCTCAACTGCTTTATGCTACAGTTTCTACAGGCTTTTTAGCGGGTAACGCACAAGGCGCATTTAATGGTGAAGATAGCTACGATGAGCAAACAGTAACGGCTTATGAGCTTGGCTTTAAAAGCATGCTGCTTGATAATTCATTAAGATTTAACGCTTCTTTATATTACAACCAGTACGAGGACCTACTTTCTACTCGTTTTCAAAACGTGGGTGGTACGGCGGTGTCGTTTTTTGGTAATGCCGGGGAAATTGATGCTGCAGGTCTTGAGTTAGAAATTGATTGGCAGGCAAGTGATGCATTGCGCCTAGGGGCACGCGCCGCGTTTACAGACTCAACGTATGGCGACTTTGTTACGCCAAATGTATTTGAAGAGGGTGGAGAGACCATTAATGGCGTAGATAACTTACTGCAACTAGATGGTAATGACGTGCAGCTAAGCCCTAAATACAATATTACACTATTGGCCAGTTATGAGTTTGATTTAGGTGATAAAGGCCGCGTTGTGCCTGCTACCAGTATTCAATTATCGGATTCGTATACAACCAACGATTTGCCTTTTTCATTTGGTACTCAAGAAAGTTACCAAAAGTACGATGCTAGCCTTGCATGGTATTCGGCAGATAATGAGTGGTCTGTACGTGCGTATGTTCAAAACGCAGGAGATGAGCTTATACTACTTAGGACAGTCCGCTTTGGTGGTAATGTGGCTGCGGCCGATTATGCTAATCCTCGCACTTATGGTGTAAGGGTAGGTTATAACTTTTAGGCATTTTTCAATAATGTATTTTAAGGTTTAAGTAAAAGTGTAAGTTTGTGCATTTTGCTAAAATATAGCATTGAAATTTTAAATTAAACAATCGCTTACATAGAGCCAGTAATAAATTATTACTGGCTTTTTTTGTGTTTCGAAATCACTTTATTTTTATTTTAATGTATTGTTTTATTTAGGTTAATTTCAATAAGGTTATTATTCGAGCAAAAAGTTGTTGATCTTTTTGACTTCGAAGTCTATTTTAGAGCCATGCATTTTCAATTGATACAACTTGTTTACTGTAATAATTGAAAATGTAGGTTTGGGGAGAACTAAATACGTTTTATACTGGGGAGAATAACTATAATGAAAGCTAAATTTACACGGACTCTCGTTCATTTTGCTGTAACCACCGCTATTGCAGCAACCACAATGAACGCACACGCTGCGCAAGAGCCAGAACAAGCACAAGCGCAAGAACAAACCGCAGAGCCCGCGATAGAGCGTATAGCGGTAACGGCAAACCGTCGCTCACAAGACCTACAGGAAGTATCATCATCAATAACAGCATTAGGGGAAGGGGACATTGCCCGTGCTGGTATTATTGATGTTACGGGTCTTGAACAAGTGGTACCAGGCTTACGTATGGGCTCTTCGGGTGGTGAAGTTAGACCCGCTATGCGTGGCGCTCGCACCAACGAAGTAGGTGTAGCAGGCACCGGTATTGCTGAGCAAATTGTAGGTATATTTCAAGATGGTATTTATGTGCCGACTACCTCATCGGGCTTAGGCGCGCTGGTGGATGTTCAACGCATTGAGGTATTACGCGGGCCGCAAGGTACGTTATATGGCCGAAACACGTTTGCGGGCAGTATTAATATTATTACTAATCAACCTGTTTTTGACGATTTACTGGGGAGTATAAAAGTTGAAACCGGCAGCTATAACCGCAGCGCTTATGAAGGAATTATAAATATTCCAGTAAGCGACACCGTGGCAACCCGTTTTGCAGTGGCCTCTGATCGTCACGATGGTTATATCAATAATTTAGTTGTTCCAGGCCCTTCAGATGACTTGCGCGAGAAAAACCAGTTTTATATGCGTAACGTTACTAAGTGGGAGCCAAACGAAAAGTTTAATGCCACAGTACGCTTTGATTACTCGCGTAAAGACTCAAACTCAGAAGCTATTTGGGGTTACCAACAAATAGCGGGCTACCAAATTGAAGAAACCTCGCCGGGGTCGGGTGTATTTAACACCACGCCTACAATAACCGAGGGGCATATTTATCAGCCAAGTGATGCGCAGCACGAAGACCTTGGCCCGTATGATGTTTACCGCAATGGTTTTTCACTTGATAAGCAAGAAAGCTTTTCGACCACATTAGCACTTGAATGGTATACCGACTTTGCTGATATTAAATGGACCACCAACTACTCAACGCTTAGTGGTAAACAATATTACGATAACGACTACAGCGACGGTGGCATTGATTTTGTAGGTGGTTTTGGCCGTGAGGATGACCAAAAAACACTCTCATCTGAGCTGCAGTTTTCATCTAACGATGAGGGTGATTTTTCGTGGATTGGTGGCCTTTACTACTTTGACCAAGAAGCAGATTGGAGCTGGTTATCGCATGCAGATACCACAGGCGATGGTGTGTCAGATTCTGTTGTAGTGCCTTCATGGGGGAACCCGGGTTACGACCCGCATACGGCAAAATCTATTGCGGCGTATGGGCAATTACGCTACCAAGTAACAGAAGATTTGCGCGTGGTAGGTGGGTTGCGTGTAAACCAAGACGACAAAACATTTACCGGCGATACAATTCCTGATTGGGATGACTCTGCGCTACTTTATAAAGCGGCTGCCGAGTACGACATTAATAACGATATTATGGTGTATGCAAGTGTAGCGACAGGCTACAGAACCGGTGGCGCAAACGATTCGCGCGTTGTAGCTCGCGGTGCTGACCCACTTTACGATAACGAAGATGTTATCTCTTACGAAATGGGTATGAAAAGCTATTTGCTTGATGGCGCAATGCGTTTAAATCTTTCGGTATTTATGAACGAATACGAAGATGTAAAAGCACAGTTATTTGCAACCTCATGTAACGATACAACCACTGGCGATACTGTTTTAGAGTGTGTTGCCGCAGGTACTGCTACCACCTTTGAATACTACGAAAACGGCGGCGATGTAGAAACTGTGGNGGGCCTAGAAGCCGATATTCAATGGGTGCCAATTGATAACCTAACACTAACCGGTACTTTATCTCTGCTTGATAGCGAATTTGCTGATGGCTATGCAGTAGGTAATGAGCAGCTTCGCCCATTATTAGCATTAGGTAACTTAGAAGGCCGCCAAGATATAAACGACAGCTCTAGTCAGTTTAGTTTTGAAGGCTGGAGCCCAGCTATGGCGCCTGAGTACAGTGTTGGTTTTTCAGCTCGTTATGAGTTTAGCTTAGGGGGGGATTCGTACTTAGTACCGTACATTCAACTAAATTACTTAGACGATTACTACGCGTTTGATACGAACATCCCAGAGGTGCAAGTAGATGCGCACTTAATGGCTGATGCACGTTTAACTTGGTACATTAACGACAGTGTGCAAGTAGAAGCGTACGTTAAAAACATTGGTGATAAAGCGATTTTAACTCGTGGTGTAGTGCACTCACAAATTGTTGATGGCTTACCTGCAAACTCAGTACAAGCTAACTGGAACAATCCGCGTACGTGGGGCGCAAGCTTAAAATATCAGTTTTAGAATTTCCTAAATGGCCGCTACGGTCATTACTTTCAGCCAGCTATTTATTAGCTGGCTTTTTTTATTTTAAGCTTGTTAGTTAGCTCCAGTTAGCTGCTATTTAACCTTACTATTGTATTTACCCAACCTTTACTGGCATTTATTGAGTGCGCTTTTATTGGCTTTAGATTGTAAGCTTAACCCCTCTAACCAGCCCTTCATTTAAGTTTGCTAAATGCATACGTGTATTTAAGCCATAAGTGCGTAACTTACAAAGTGGGGTGCTTGGCTTTTGGTTGTATACTCGGGCTTTAGTAAGGCGAGGCTGATACTTTATTTATTGCCTTTAACTATTTTAAAGCGTTATTTTTTAAATAAGTAATACCCACTCGCTTAATTAAGTGAGCTATTTTGAGTTATAAAAGCGAGTCATAAATAGGGTAAAAATTGATTAAGTATGATTACAGGTTGCTACAAAGGCCATCTATAAAAAAAGCGCTCAGTGAGCGCTTGAAGGGAAGTGGAAAAGGTGACCTTATAATGCAAACTGCTGGTTAAGTGCCAGCGTGTCGAATTGCATTACTTCGTGGGTTATTTGATTATCGCTGATGCTAATAACACTAATTATTTGCTGACGTACACGTACGTTTTTAGCATTAAAGCTGCCATCGAGAGTCCAGCATAGGGTGGCTTGGTTTTGCGTACTGTCATACTCAACGGTTTCTAGCTGAGCATAGCGTCTGCTTAGCGATTGCGTAAAATCTAAGTGGCAATCAAGCAGCGCGCTAATAGGTTGTGGCTGTGTGTTACCTGCAAGTACAGCCGTAGCGCTTGGAGTATAAAGGGTTTCAAACTGAGCCAGGTTGTTAGTTTGCCAAATTTGCCACCAGTTATCTAAAGTACGAGCAGTGTGAGAGGGCAGCTCGCAAATAGTGCTGGGGGTTGCATGAAAAGTAGTAGGGTGCAGCTGGTTATCTAAATCGCTAACGATAATTGGGTCACTTTTTGGTAGTTTAGGAATAACTGAGCTGTTATTTACGGTTGTATTTACATACTCGTTATTCGCTAGCGACAACGTATCAACCACACATTTTACTGACTTAATAAAAGTCCCGTTGTGTTTTATTACAAACGTTAAACGCACTGGGTTTTTAAGCTTTTTAGGCTGTAAAACCAGCTGTAGGGTTTCACGTTCTGCGCCTACACTATGGGTGTGCGATACACACTCAGACACACCATATTGAGCTAAAAAGCTAAGCCACAAAGGCTGCGCCTGCAAAGCACCCATGGCGGTAAAGTGGTGCTGCTGCCAACGGCTACTGCGAAGCAACTTGCTGCTTATACCTTCAATGTCGGCTTTAGTGTATAAATCGATAATAGCGTTGATCATGCATTTTCCTCCCACTGTGATTTGTTGACTAATGCATGTGCTTTAAATAAGTTTGCATAAAGTGCTACTTCATCAAAAACGGTGATCTCTTCGATGATTTTTTTGTTTTTAATACGCAAATGCGATGCGCCTAAAATAAAGTAAGGCTGCTGTTTAAGCTCACTTAGCTCGCTATTTTGCGGGTTAAAGTGGCCGGCGAGCGACCAACGTATCGCTACATCTGTCGTGGTTTCGTCAAATGGGGTAATAGCTATATGATCAATCGTTAATTTGGCGTCGGGGCAGGTTGCAAAAAATTGTATAAATACGCCATTAATTTGTGCAAGTCCGGTGGCCATTCTGCCGCTAGGCCATTGTTGTGTTGCCGTTAAACTGTAAAATTCGTGTACTTTAGCAAACTGTTTTTGATTAAATAGCGTGTCTAACCAAGTGTGGGCAAATGCCGCAAGCTCACCCTCTACAATGGGCGTACTTGCAACGCGGTGATCTATGGCAATTACACGGTTAAATTCATCGTTTAGCCACTGCGTGTGTTTTTCTTTACTCGGAATGTTTGCCATGTGTTTGGCTACATTAATAATGTTTAAGCCAAGCTGCTTAACTAAAAAGCCGTTGTCGCGCACTAGCCACTCTTTAACTATTTTGTTTTCAAAGCATACGCAGTCGGCAATGGTTGTAACACGGCCTGTTTTATGTGTTGCTGGGCCAAACTCAGAGTTACCAGTGTTGGTCATTACACTGCTAATTAAATGTGATGAGTAATAGTGCTCGTTGGCTTCTTCTGAAAACACCACGTTTTCGCCAATTAGGCTCCTGTCGGGGAAGGCCGCAATAGTTTTAAGTGTACCTTGAATAACATCTTCTATGTTTTCGCCATAGGCGCCAAGGGTAAAAACAGGACATACATCGGCGTAATAGCGATAGCATAAGCCAATGTTTTTTTGCTCCCAAATACGGTGCGTTATGCGTAAAATGTAATCAACGATATCAACAAATTCGTCATCAAAACCGATTAAAGGCTGTTGTTTGTCACCTTGCGGGTTTAACACGCTCGATAACGGCAGCCAGTAAGGTTGGGTCATATTATTGTGTTTGTTCATGCTCACCTCTTAATTAGCTGCGGCTATTTTGCGTTGCATTTGCTCAAAAATATCAATGCCCATTCCATTTAATAAATGAGGGATATCAATAGCGACCCAGTTTTCTTTTAATATGCCGTTTTCGCAGCGCCAAAAGTCCATGACACGCGGGAACAGCTTATTGCCAGAAGGCGGTAAACCTAACCAGTCTTCACCGGTATGGGTGCCATACATGTGAGGCCATCCGCCGGTAGCAACAAAGTTATCGTGACTTACTAAACACAGTGTTTTATTAATACCGCGATCTGGAAAGCCTTTTAAAAACGGCCCTTGATGGTGCTCTCTAAAACCGCTAATTCCGCGGGTTGTACCAATGCCTGCTGGGCCATACCAAATAAAGTCTGGGTGCCAGTATTTTTCTAAATTAATGCTGTATAAGTCTTTACCGTCATAGCGGCCAAGCTCTGTGAGCATATCCACTACAAGTTGCTCGTTGGTTTTGCTAAGCGTTTCGTTTTTATCACCTGTAGGTACGCCATCAAGTGTGGTGGGGGGCATAACTAAACCTGGGTAACCTAAGCTTGGGCGTAATGGGTTTACGCCTACTTGGTTCATTACATCAATTAAATCTAAAAATGTATAAACACTAACTACTTGGTTGTTTTCTATTTGCGCCATTTCGCTGTAGCGAATAAACACACTTTTGCCACTGGCAGGAATACCCAATAAAGGCTGTGTAAATGTGCCGGTAAAATACCCTGTTGCACACACCCATTGCTCACCTTTGTAGTCGCCCTGGATAGAGATAAACGGTTTGCGCTCTATGTCAGGTAACGAATGTTTAAGTACGCCAAAGTAATCATTAATCACATTTTGCTTTGTGCTAATAGGCTCAAAAGGGTGGCTTACCTGCCATTGAACGGAGTCTGCAAGCAATGCTTGATTTGGCAATTCTGCAGCGCTGAAGTTTTCGAAAAGTTGTTCTAAAATATTCATTTTTTCACCTTACACAAAATATTCAAATAACATGAGAGAGGCAAAGCTCAGTACAAAAAAGCCAAGTAACCAGTAATTGATTGAGTCAAACTTACCCGGAATTAAGTACCAGCCGTTTTCTTTTTCTGGACGTTTTTCATTTTTAAATGCTTTTAACTGACCTTTAATGGTGTATTCGTTGTAATCCTCTTGATAGCCATCAAATGCAATACTTAACGCAATGCTAAATACAAGGCAGGTTATTGCCCCTATGGCGCAGTACCATGGCCATGCAATGTCGGTAAACAGTGCGCACACAGCAACGGTAATAAACGACACTAAGGTGCCTATTAATAAGCCTTTTTCGGTGGTGTGCTTAGAGAAAAACCCAAGGGCAAACATGCCAAGCTGAGCACCTACAAAGTACGAGCCTACTTTAGTGAGTATTTCTAAAATTGAGCCTTCGCTGTATAGGTGATACATAATGGCCGGAATAATAATGATCACCGCCCAACCTAGCGTAAATAAGCGAGTAACATTTAAATAGTGAGCGTCGTTTTTTTCAGGCGCAAAGTACTTTTTATAAAAATCGATAGTACTTATGGTTGAAAGTGAGTTAAGTGCTGAATCGAGGCTCGACATAGATGCTGCCATTANCCGCCGCGGCAATAATGCCCATTAACCCTGGTAAGCCATAATCAGCTGCAAACTGTAAAATAATTAAGTTGTCGTTTTCAAAAGTGCGCCCGCCGTAGTAGCTATAAAACAGCACGCCCATAAATATAAAAAACAAGTAAATAAAGAACGCGATAAAGCCCATTAGTAAGTAGGATTTTTTAGCATCGCCAATATTTTTAGCTGCAAGGGTGCGCTGCACCATCATTTGGTTAGTGCCATACACCGTAATGTGATAAAGCGACATAGCCAGCACGCCAGACCACACGGTAGTTACTTGGGTAAAGTCGAGCGAGAAATTAAGTGGGTCTAATTTACCTTGTCTTTTTAGCTCGCTCAGTGTTGAGCTAAATGAACCATCCATAGAGGTAATAAGGGCATACATAATAATACCAGCCCCTATAAATAAGATGGCTGACTGAATTACATCGGTCCATATAACGGCGGTTATGCCACCTAGCATGGTATAAATAAGGGCGATTATGGTAACTAAAAATATCGCAGTTATAACATTTATATCGATAATAAAGGCCAACACTAAGGAGGTTGCATACAGCACTGCGGCTGAACCCATAGTTTGCGATATTAACCAAATAGTAGAGATAAGTAAGCGGGCCTTTTTACCAAAGCGGCGCTCTTGGTATTCGTAAATAGAGGCCACGCCCGCGTTGTAAAAAAACGGAAAAAACAAACACACCNGGGTAGTTAAGGTGTATGGCAATAACCGAGAGTCCCTCTTTGTAAGACCACGCTGGCGCACCTAAAAAGGTGAGCGCACTTACATAAGTAGCAACAACCGATATACCAATAGCCCACCAAGGTGTTGTTTTTCGACCTATGTAAAAGTCGTTAGCACTACTGATCTTTTTACTAATTACAAACCCAAGCATTAGGTTGGCAATTATGTACCCGATGAGAATGCTCCAATTCAACAATCCAAAATCATTCATAATTAATCCTGTTAGATTAGGTTTTACGGGCTTGAGAGCCTATTTGTATTTTTTATTTTGAATCATCATGAATCACTTTGACTTCGAAGTCAATTCTCATTAGTATTATTTTAAAGCAATTTATAACTTACTATTCACAGGCTTTTAATTACTCTTTAAATGCAATACATTTTGTTAAAGTGTGTTTAACGGCGGTTTGAAGACATTAATTTGACTGCGCAAACAATGAGGAATAATCATGGCAGATATACTTAAAGATAAACAACTAGTTCGTCAATTTCATACTGCATTAGAAAAAGCACAAGGCAATGATTTACAAGCCGTATTTAATGAGTTTATGGCCAACGAATACAATTTTAAAGGGGTGCATCCGTTTAATGAGCTTGAGTGTGCGAATGATGTAATTGCCCAAGTTTGGCAGCCATTATTTAGCTCGTTTAGTGCGCTGCAGCGCCGTGAGGATATTTTTATTGCAGGGCAAAGCGAAGCCGACGGTGGCCAGTGGGTGATGAGTATGGGTCATTTTATGGGCTTATTTGATAAAGACTGGCTAGGTATTGCGCCAACCCATAAGCTTGCCACTTTGCGCTATGCCGAATTTAACTGTGTTAAAGACGGAAAAATAATTCAGTCCGGTTTTTTCGTCGATATTATTGGCCTTATGATGCAAGTAGGTTTAAACCCGTTACCGCTCCCTACTGGGCAATATTTTACGTATCCTGGGCCGCGTACGCACGATGGTATTCGTTTGGGTAAAAGTAGCGATGAGCAAAGCGAAAAAACAATGGCGCTGGTAAATCAAATGATTGATAACCTAACCGCGCTTAATAAAAGTGGCGTTGATACGTGCCCGCCCGAAGTGCTTGGTAAAACCTGGGATGAAAACATGGTGTGGTATGGCCCAGCAGGCATTGGCGCTACCTACACAATTAAGCGTTATCAGCAGCAGCACATGTATCCGTTTAGAGAAGGGTTAACGGGTAAAGTATTTAACGGCCATATTTGCCGTTTTGCTGAAGATGAGTTTGCCTGCTTTTTTGGCTGGCCTAATTTAACTAACACGGCCATTGGGGGCTTTTTAGGCCTACCGGGTGCTAATACCCCAGCAGATATGCGCGTGGTTGATGTGTATCACCGCGAGGGCGATAAACTGGTAGAAAACTGGGTCATTATTGATATTCCTTATTGGTTAAAACAACAAGGCCTAGATATTTTAAAGCGCACGCAAAGTATTGCGAACCCTGGCGCATAGTCTATTTAAGTAATAAAAAAGCTCTGTTTAACAGAGCTTTTTTTGTTTATACGCCCTAGGGCGCAAAGTTTAAATAGCGCGCTTTGGTAAGCTCTTTCATGCGTGCGAATACATCTACTCCAATTTGATGGTAGACATCAAGAATATCTATTAATACCCAGTTTTCGCGAATTAAGTTATTCTCGGCGCGCCAAAAGTCGAGACTACGCATGGTTATTTGCTGATTTGCGGGCGCAATACCTAACCAACCATCATTACTAATAGTCATGCTCATACCCGGCCATGCGGTAAAGCCAACATAGTTTTCATCGGCAAATAAATAGCCTTTACTTGCATCACCTACTCGGTTTGGCAGGGCATTTAAAAACGGAATTTGATGCCAGTTTCTAAACCCTTTTATACCTCGTGCAGTGCCTATGGTACTTGGCCCATACCAGCTACAGTGCGGGTGCCAAAATTGCTCAAGCTTCATGGCCTCTATACCACCTTTGGCATAAAAACCAAGGTGCTCACACATGTCGCCCACAAGTTTTAAGCTTTGTGCTGCGTGCTCTTCATTGTATTCGTTTGTGATTAATCCATCTTGCGTTGCAGGGCCTGGTACATGCCACTCTTTACCTAAGCTCACCGAAAGCGGCCATACTTTAGCTTGCATCATTACTTCGGGAATATCCCAAATAGCTTGTACTTCTACCACTTTGTTATTTTTAATGCGGTAAAATTCATGAAAACGCATGCTAACTTGGTGCCCTGTAGGGGGGATATCAAGCCATGGCTTTTCAAACGAACCGGTATAATAACCGCAACAACCTACCCAGTCTGAGTCGTTAATTGAGCTACCTGCCATAACGATTGTATCGCGGCGCTCTAATCCTACAAATGCCTCGCTAAGCGGTAAATAAACTTGCTCAATAAGTGCATTAGGGTTGGTAAGAGTTTCAAACGGGTAACACAGCTGAATGAGCGCGTCCTCGCTAAACACGTTATTAATTTGTGTATGCAACGCGTTTATATCAAAGTTATACAGAGCCTGTCTAAAGTCGTGTATTAACGCTTTATTTTTATTATGAATGTTCATTGTTTTGGGCTCCTGTTGCTGTTTCAAATTGCTCTCGCAATTGCTTAGCGCCACTTAATAAAAAGCTGTGATCTGAGCCTAATAAATAAAAGCTCACGCCTAATGATTGCCAATGGCTCAGCTCGCTCAAATTACCTACAAACATGCCACAGCATTTATTATATTTAGCCGCTGCCTTGGCTATTTTAGTAACTGCCTCAAGTACAATAGGGGCACTTGGGTTGGTTTCGCCAAGGGAAATAGTTAAATCCATACGGCCTATAAAAATGCAGTCTATTTCATCTATTTGGCACAGTTGCTCGATATTATCCAGTGCATCGGCATCTTCTATTTGCGCAATAATACAGGTTGATGACTTATTGCTTGCTAGGTTATCGGTTAAGGCATGGGTTGTGTAACCAGCAAAGCGGCTTGAACCGGCATAGCCTCGGCCGTTATTACCATAAAAGCAGTTTTTAATAATTGCTTTTGCTTGTTCGGGGGTTTTTATATGCGGCAGCACAAGGCCATCTGCGCCTATATCTAAGCTACTTAATAAAGTAGCGTGATCTGTATTACTAACACGTATAAGCGTGGGCATATTTTTAGTACGTGCTGCCATTATGCAGCTATCTAAATCGCCTCTATCAAAGGGCGCATGCTCTGCATCAAGGCACAGAACATCAAGGTTAGTGTGAGCCAATACTTCTGTATTATGATAATGCGTGCTTTTAATAAAAGTACCTAGCAGTAGCTGTTTTGCATTTAACTTTTGCTTTAAATTCATGATAAAGACTCCAACCAGTCTAATAAAATTGCGTTTACCGTATTACTTCGCTCAAGCGGGGCAAAGTGAGCGCAATGACCAAGCAGTACAAGGTCACTATTAGGCGCTGCTTCATGCATACTTTGCTGAACACTTGCCGGGCATAACGGGTCATGCTCGCCCCCAATAATGAGTAGTTTTTTTGTACTTTGCTTTATTACGCTTAACGTATCTTCGCGGGTGGCAAGTGCACTCAGCTGGGCGTCAAAGGCGTTAATACCCAGATCGTTTGCCATGCTAAGTACGGTCTCTTCATGGGCTTTACTTGGTTGGTAAAAGTAGTGCGGCAAAAAGTCACGTTTAAGCAGGGCTTCTAAACTGGTGCTTTTGGCGTGTTCAATTTGTTTGAGCCTAATTGCAGGGCGCTCAGGTTTATCGGCTAAATAATTGCTCGACATTAAACACAAGGAGGTAACTAGCTCAGGGTTTGATTTTAACAGGGCAAGCGCAACAATTCCGCCCATGGAAAAACCTATAAATGGGCCCGGCTCTTGTGCAACTTTTTTGCAAAGTTCTACCATTTGCAAAATGCTAGATTGCTCGGTGAAGGGTATTACACACGGTGTATAACCTGCATTTTGCAGTGCGTTAATTTGCGCTGCAAACATGCGGTCATTACATAGCGTACCAGGTAAAATATAAACAGGATTTTTGGCCACAAAAATTCCTTAATTTAACGTTTTTTAATAGAGTTCCCTTCAATTAATGAACCAGTAAATACCCGAACTTCTGCAGCCGCTTGAGGGTTTTCAATGCGCTCCATTAAAATATCAACAGCGGCTTTAGTAAGCTGTTTCATTGGCTGTTGTACTGTGGTTATTTGATAGTTGTACCACGAGGAGGCATTAATACCATCAAATCCTACAACCGACATGTCGTCGGGCACTTTAATGCAAAAGTTTTCTTTTAGTTCATCAATTACGCCAATTGCCATAGCGTCATTACTGCATATTATGGCATCGGGCTTGGGGTGTTTTTTTAACCATTTTTTAAGTGCGTCGCGTGCCGATTTATACCCATAATCACCATAAATAACCGGCGTGTCTTTAACGCCTAGGGTTTGTAAATAATTTTCGGCTATTTCTCTGCGCTCGTTTGCAACATCTGAGTCGGTAGGGCCGGAGATAATTAAATACGATTTATGGTTAGCTTCGTGTAATAAATCAATTAACTGTTTAATGCCTTTGTCGTGATTACAGCAAACGGTGTTTGCATTCGACTCAGGCACATGGCGGTTATAAAGCACAATAGGCGTACTGTGTTTAGCAAATAAGTTTAAGCTTTTACTATCAAAGTGAGCAGCTAGGGCAATTACACCATCAACCTGAAAGGTCCATATGTTTTCGAGTAATTCATCTAGCTCTTCTGCGTTATCAAGTGTAAAGAGCAGCACACGTTTATTGTGCAGTGCCAGCTCTCTGTTTAGCTCAGAAAGCACCTCTGGGTAATTCAGGTTTGCTTGCGATGACAATATAACCGCAACCATACCCGATTGTTTGGTGATCAACATACGGGCAATAGCATTCGGGCGATAGCCCATTTCATTGGCCGTTGCGATTACTTTTTCACGGGTTTTTTTAGACACACTAAAACCAGGTCTAAAAACACGCGATACCGCCGATTGCGATACGCCCGCTACACGGGCAACATCGTATGAGGTGACTCTTTTTTGCTTCAAGATTTACTTCCTATATCGTCTTACACGAATGTCTGCTTGTTCTTTGTGGCCTGCGAACCCTTCTGCAGCACATAATCGTGAACAATACTCACCAACAACCACCGAGGCTTGCTCTGTTACTTGCTGAAAAGTACATGTTTTTATGAATTTTCCTACCCATAGTCCGCCAGTATAGCGCGCAGCTTTACCTGTGGGTAGTGTATGATTTGTACCAATACATTTATCACCATACGAAACATTAGTTTGCGGACCTAAAAATAAAGCGCCAAAGTTTTGCATGTTCTCTTTAAAGTAATCGGTATTGCTGGTCATCACTTGCACGTGTTCAAACGCTAAGTCGTTAGCAACTTGAAGCATTTCTTCGTAGGTGTCACATACAATTACTTCACCGTGATCTTCCCATGCTACGCCTGCAATATCGGCGGTGGGTAAAATAGTAAGCTGCCTTTGCACCTCAGCGATTGTATCTTTAGCTAGTTGCTCTGAGTTGGTGAGTAAAATAGCCGGTGAAGTCGGGCCGTGCTCTGCTTGGCCGAGTAAATCTGCCGCACATAGCTCGCCATCTACACTGTCATCGGCAATAACGAGGGTTTCGGTAGGCCCTGCAAATAAATCAATACCAACACGGCCAAATAGCTGACGTTTTGCTTCGGCCACAAACGCGTTACCTGGGCCAACTATCATATCTACCGGCGCAATAGTTTGTGTACCAATTGCCATTGCAGCTACCGCTTGCACGCCGCCTAAACAATAAATTTCATCAGCAC